>DATMJX010000319.1:0-7469 GCA_035553715.1 Methylibium sp. | reverse complement strand
CTTCCAATGACCCCGGCCGTCATGAGGATAATCACCGTTGCGAGCAGACCAAGGAAGCGCAGGGTGAAGTGAAGTACACCGAGACGATCGACCGCAGCGCCGAGCTCCTGCGCCTGGCCATCCCGCTGATGTCGCGCCAGGCCGCCGCCTTGCACCCGGTGAGCTACGCGGTCTGGTACGAGTACGTCGCGCACACCAACAAGCCCTTGAAGGACGCGGTGGACGAGGCGCTGCGGCTCCACGGCCGGCTCGACGAGGCCAGAACCTACGCCATCCACCGGCAGCACGTCGCCGAGGTGAATCCTGAAACCGCCGAGCGCGTGGCCAGCGGTTTTGATCGCATCCTCTCCGACATGGCCGCCTCCGCGACGCGGGCGGGTGACCAGACCCTGCAGTACGCGCGTGCGCTGGACGTGCTGCGCGACGGCTTGTCCGAGGAGGTCAGCGGAGCCGTCGAGGAGATCCTCGACCACACGACCCGAATGACCCAGGTGGTGCAGCTGCTCCAGCGCCAGCTGGAGGAGAGTCACCGCGAGATCCTGGATCTGCGCTCCGAGGTGCATCGCGCCCAGCGCGAATCGCTCGTCGATGCGCTCACCGGCCTGGCGAACCGCCGCGCCTTCGACCAACGCCTGGCCACCTGCCTGCTGGACGAATCGGGGCGGGCGGCGTCGGGGCCGCAGGCCTGCCTGATCGTGGCCGACATCGATCACTTCAAGAGCATCAACGACCGCTACGGCCACGGCTTCGGCGACCAGGTCCTGCAGGCCTTGGCCCAGATGATGAAGTCCCTCGTTCCCGAGACGGCGCTGGCCGCCCGCATCGGCGGCGAGGAGTTCGCGATCCTGCTGCCCAAGGCCACCGTGCTGCAGGCGGAGGCACTCGCCGAACAGATCCGGTCGACCATCTCGATGAGCCGCATCCGACGCGGCCGCGACGAAACCCTGCAGAGCGTCACTGTCTCACTCGGCGTCGCGAGCGCCCAGCCCGCCGAGACACCGGATGGGCTGCTGGCGAGAGCCGACACGGCCCTCTACGCCTCGAAGCAGGCCGGCAGGAACCGGGTGACGGCGGTGCGCGCCTCGGTCAACTGAGCGCCCTCGGCACGCGCAGCGACGGGTTTGTCCCGGTCTAAAACGACCCCAGCGCTAGGTGGTGCGTACCGCGGGGTGTCGCTCGCGGCCATGCTGCATCAGACTGCCCAGCACTTGTCTGCGCAAACGCGCAAGCAAAAGAGCCGGCCGTGACACCCGAGCGCCACGGCCGGCCCGGCGCCCCGGAAGGCGCACACTGAACTTTCAGTTCAATGCTTCAGATCAGAGCGCCGCATCCTTGAGCTTCTTCAGCGCGCGCGTCTTGATCTTCACGGTCGCCGGCTTGGCCGCAAAAACGCGTTCGACCTTGGTGAACGGGTCGATGCCGGTGCGCTTCTTCTTGGCCGGCACGTTGATGACGTTGACCTTCAGCAGGCCAGGCAGCGTGAACGAGCCCAGGCCCTTCTTGTGCACGGACGCCAGCATCGTGGCCTCGAGGGAGGCCAGCACGGCCTTGACCGCCTTGGGCTCGACCGCCGACGCGGCGGCCAAGTGGGCGACCAGTTCGGTCTTGTTGAAGGCCGACTTGATCGGCTTGGAGGGGTCGATCGCCTTGGGGGCGGCTGCCTTGGCGGGCTTGGCGGGCTTGGCCTTCGTGGCCGCGACGACCGGCTTCGCGGGGGCTTTCGCCACCGAGGCCTTCACAGCCTTCTTCACCGCGGTCTTGGTCGTCGTCTTCTTTGCAGTTGCCATTGGGAGTCTTGCGTCCTGAAGTTGCGTTGTGACCTGCGTTCGCGGGCCGCCCGCATTGTCTGTCCTGAAAGCCGAAGGCCGCGAACAGCGACGCAACGGATCGCGCCGGCCGGTTCCGTAGATGCGGCATCATGGGCCGGTGTCCGCAGCCGAACCGCTCTGAGTCTGCCCGTGTACGACGAGAACCAAACCTTCGTGCCCGAGTCCTTCTCGGCGCTCTACCTCGACGGCCGCAGGCGCCTGATCATCACGAAGGCCGAGCTGGCATTGCGCAGCGAGTTCTGTGAGGACCTGGCCAACTTGATGACCGACCACTGCTCGACCGTGCACTTCCGGGACGGGGTCGACGAAACGACGGTGCTCGAGCGCTGCCTTGCCGGCCTGCGCCATGCAGAGTCCGGCGTCAGCGCCAAAGAGGCGTGCTGGGTCATCCGACGGACCGCAGAACTGCTGAGCTGGGAGTGGCCCGCCCACCTCGATGCGCCTGAAGTCCGGGGGAGCTAGCGCGGCCGCGAATCGCAGAGCGGCAGTTGCCGAGCGACGCGCCTGTGCGGAGGTCAGAAAGATCTTGTTCAGCCCGGGAGCCGGTTCACTCTGCACCCGCCAGATGCCGAAGGTGCGCTTCGTCAAGCAAGCCGGGCAAAGAAAAAGCCCCGTGAAGTCAATGACTCACGGGGCTTTGATCTTGGTGGGCGGTGCAGGGTTCGAACCTGCGACCCCTGCCGTGTGAAGGCAGTGCTCTACCGCTGAGCTAACCGCCCGGCTGACCGGGTGCGCCTTTGGGCGCGAGCCGCAGATTATGCCACGGCCCGCCACAGCGTCTTGCCGCCCGAGGCCTTGTCGAGCTCGGCGAGCAGGGCCTCGTGGGCGGCGCGCTCGGCCGCGTCGGGCTCGACGACCGGCAGCGCGAGGCTGCTGAAGTCCACGCTCGCGAGCTCGGCCGTGCCCATGCCTGCCTCCGAGGCCTCGATCACCAGCGACTCCTGGCCGCGCGTCAGGCGGATGTAGACCTCGGCCAGCAAGCCGGCGTCGAGCAGCGCGCCGTGCAGGCTGCGGTGGCTGTTGTCGACCTCCAGGCGCTTGCACAGCGCGTCCAGCGAGTTGGACTTGCCCGGGAACATCTCGCGCGCCATCGTCAGGCTGTCGGTCACCGCCGCCACATGCTCGGCGAAGCGCGGCCGGCCCAGGCGCGCAAGCTCGGCGTTGAGGAAGCCGACGTCGAAGGCGGCGTTGTGGATCACGATCTCGGCGCCGCCCAGGAAGGCCAGCAGTTCGTCGGCCACCTCGGCGAACTTGGGCTTGTCGGCCAGGAAGGCGTCGGTCAGGCCGTGGATCCTGACCGCGTCCTCATGGTTCGGCCGCTCCGGGTTCAGGTAGAAGTGCAGCGTGCGCTCGGTCAGGCGCCGGTTGACCATCTCGACGCAGCCGATCTCGATGACGCGGTCGCCGTTGTCCGGGCTCAGGCCGGTGGTCTCGGTGTCGAGAAAGATCTGGCGGGTCATCGCGGCGCCCTGGGGAATCAGTGTTTCTCTTTGGCGTGGTTGATCGAGTACTTCGGGATCTCGACCACCAGGTCCTGCTGCGCGACGATGGCCTGACAGCTCAGCCGCGAGTTGGGCTCCAGGCCCCAGGCACGGTCGAGCAGGTCTTCCTCGTTCTCGTCCATCTCGTTCAGGGAGGCGAAGCCCTCACGCACGATCACGTGGCAGGTGGTGCAGGCGCAGCTCATGTCGCAGGCGTGCTCGATCTCGATGTCGTGCTCGAGCAGGGCCTCGCAGATCGAGGTGCCGGGCGAGGCCTCGACACGCGCGCCCTCAGGGCAGTACTCGGGGTGCGGCAGGATCTTGATGACAGGCATGATGCACCTCGGTTCAGACTTCCTCGACACGGCGGCCGGCCAGTGCCTCGCGGATGCCACGGTTCATGCGCTCGGCGGCGAAGGCCTCGGTGCCATCGGCCAGCGCCTTGACTGCGGCATCGACCGCCGCTGCGTCCTCGCTGGCGGCCCGCGCGAGCGTGGCCTCGATCAGTCGCTCGATCGCGGCGCGATCGGCCTCGGCCAGCAGGTCGCCGTCGGCGGCCAGCGCCGCACGGGTCGCGAGCACCATGCGCTCGGCCTCGACACGTGCCTCGCGCAGCGCGCGCTCGCGCATGTCGCTCTGCGCGGTCGCGAAGCCGTCCTGCAGCATGCGCGCGATCTGCTCGTCGGCCAGGCCGTAGCTGGGCTTGACGGTGACCGCGGCCTCGACGCCCGCGGTCTGCTCGCGCGCGGACACGCTGAGCAGCCCGTCGGCGTCGACCTGGAAGGTCACGCGGATGCGCGCCGCCCCGGCCACCAGCGGCGGAATGCCGCGCAGCTCGAAGCGCGCCAGCGAGCGGCAGTGCTCGACCTGCTCGCGCTCGCCCTGCACGACGTGGATGGCCATCGCGGTCTGGCCGTCCTTGAAGGTGGTGAAGTCCTGCGCCTTGGCGACCGGGATGGTGCTGTTGCGCGGGATGATGCGCTCGACCAGCCCGCCCATGGTCTCGAGCCCGAGCGACAGCGGCGTCACGTCGAGCAGCAGCAGTTCGCCGCCCGGCGAGTTGCCGGCCAGCTGGTTGGCCTGCACTGCCGCACCGACCGCGACGACCTCGTCGGGGTTCAGATCGGTCAGCGGCACGCGGCCGAAGTAGGCCGCGACGGCCTCGCGCACCTGCGGCATGCGGGTCGAGCCGCCGACCATCACGACGCCCTGCACCTCGTCCTTCGCGACCTTGGCGTCGCGCAGCACCTTGCGCACCGCGCTGAGCGTGCGCTCGGTCAGCGGCCGGGTGATGGCGTCGAAGCGCTCGCGGCTCACCGCCACGTCGAGCCGCCCGCCCGACAGCGTGGCCTGCAGCCGTGTCTCGTGCGCCGCCGACAGCGCCTCCTTGGCCGCGCGCGCCGCGACCAGCACCGTGCGCTTGTCCTGGGCCGTCTCGGCATGCAGCTGGGCCTCGGCGAGCGCCCAGTCGGCCAGCGCGTGGTCGTAGTCGTCGCCGCCGAGGGCCGAGTCGCCGCCGGTCGCGACGACCTCGAACACGCCCTGGGCGAGCCGCAGCAGCGAGATGTCGAAGGTGCCGCCGCCGAGGTCGTAGACCGCGTACAGCCCCTCGCTGCCGTTCTCGAGCCCGTAGGCGATCGCCGCGGCGGTGGGCTCGTTGATCAGCCTCAGCACGTTCAGGCCGGCGAGCTGCGCGGCATCCTTGGTCGCCTGGCGCTGCGCGTCATCGAAGTAGGCCGGCACGGTGATGACGGCCCCGTAGAGCTCGCTGTCGAAGCTGTCCTCGGCACGGAAGCGCAGGGTCGCGAGGATCTCGGCCGAGACCTCGACGGGCGTCTTCACCCCCTCGCGCGTCGCCAGCGCGAGCATGCCCGGCTGGTCGACGAAACGGTAGGGCAGCTTCTCGCGCCCGCCGATGTCGGCCAGCGCGCGGCCCATGAAGCGCTTGACCGAGACAATGGTGTTCTCGGGATCGTCGGCCTGGCTGGCCAGCGCGTCGAAGCCGATCGCGCGGCGCCCCCCCTCGAGATAGCGCACCGCCGAGGGCAGGATGACCCGGCCTTGTGCGTCGGGCAGGCACACGGCCTCGCCGGAGCGCACCGCGGCGACCAGCGAATGGGTGGTGCCGAGGTCGATGCCGACGGCGATGCGCCGCTGGTGCGGGTCCGGCGACTGGCCGGGTTCGGAGATCTGCAGCAGAGCCATAGTTTGTCTATTGTCCCAGCGCCTCCAAGCGCCGATCGAGGTCCTGCGCAAAGCGCTCGACGAACATGAGGGCTCTGACCTGCTGCGCCGCCGCGGGCCAGTCGCGGCGCTCGTCGAGCGTGCGCTCGAGCTCGGCCAGCGCCGCGCGCCGGTAGTCCAGGACCTCGTCGTTCAGGGCCTCGACCGCCGCCGCGTCCCGGGCCTCGTCCAGCGCCTCGCGCCACTGCATCTGGTGCATCAGGAAGGCCGCTGGCATCGCGGTGTTGCTCTCCGCGCCGATGGGCGCGCCGTGCAGCTCGCACAGGTAACCGGCGCGCTGCAGCGGGTTCTTCAGGCGCGCATGGGCCTCGTTGACGCGCACCGCCCACTGCATCGCGACGCGCTGCGCAGCGTCGCCGGCCGCCGCGTGGCGGTCCGGGTGAGCCGTGGCCTGCAGCGCCTTCCAGCGCGCATCGAGCTCGGCACGGTCCAACGCCTGGCGGCGTGGCAGGCCGAACAGTTCGAAGTCGTCGCTGTCGAGCTTCATCGCCTCATGCAACAAAAAGGCGCGGCCAGGCCGCGCCTCGGATTCGCCTCGTCGTCTCAGACCCGGAACGACTCGCCGCAACCGCAGCGGTCACGTTCGTTCGGGTTGGAGAACTTGAAGCCCTCGTTCAGGCCCTCGCGCACGAAGTCGAGCTGCGTGCCCTCGATGTAGGGCAGGCTCTTCGGGTCGACGAGCACCTTCACGCCATGGTCCTCGAACACCACGTCCTCGGGCGCCACCTCGTCGGCGTACTCGAGCTTGTAGGCCAGGCCCGAGCAGCCGGTGGTCTTGACGCCCAGGCGCACGCCCACGCCCTTGCCCCGCTTGCCCAGATAGCGCAGCACGTGGCGGGCGGCCGCCTCGGTCAGGGTCACGGTCATCGGCAGATCCTCACTGCGCCGGGCCGTGCTTGGCCTTGTAGTCGTCGACCGCGGCCTTGATCGCGTCCTCGGCCAGGATCGAGCAGTGGATCTTGACCGGCGGCAGCGCCAGTTCCTCGGCGATGTGGGTGTTCTTGATCGTCAGCGCCTCGTCGAGCGACTTGCCCTTGACCCATTCGGTCACCAGCGAGCTCGACGCGATCGCCGAGCCGCAGCCGTAGGTCTTGAACTTGGCGTCCTCGATCAGCCCGGTGGCCGGGTTGACCTTGATCTGCAGCTTCATCACGTCGCCGCAGGCCGGTGCGCCGACCATGCCGGTACCGACCGTCTCGTCACCCTTCTCGAAGGAGCCGACGTTGCGGGGGTTTTCGTAGTGGTCAACGACTTTTTCGCTGTAGGCCATGATCGGTACTCCTGGTAAGCAATGTCAGTGTGCGCGGTCTCAGTGGGCAGCCCATTGGATGGCGCTGATGTCCACACCGTCCAAGTACATCTCCCACAGCGGCGACAACTCACGCAGCTTGGCGACGTTCTGACGGATCGTGCTGATCGCGTAGTCGATCTCTTCCTCGGTCGTGAAGCGGCCGATGGTCATGCGCAGGCTCGAGTGCGCCAGCTCGTCGCTGCGGCCGAGCGCGCGCAGCACATAGCTCGGCTCGAGGCTGGCCGAGGTGCAGGCCGAGCCCGAGGACACCGCGATGCCCTTGATGCCCATGATCAGCGACTCGCCCTCGACGAAGTTGAAGCTCATGTTCACGTTGTGCGGCACGCGCTTCTCGGCGTGGCCGTTGAGGAAGGTCTGCTCGACGTCGGCCAGCCCGCGGATCAGGCGCTGCTGCAGCGAGCGGATGCGTTCCTGCTCCGTCCCCATCTCCTCGCGCGCGATGCGGAAGGCCTCGCCCATGCCGACGATCTGGTGCGTCGGCAGCGTGCCCGAGCGCATGCCGCGCTCGTGCCCGCCGCCGTGCATCTGCGCCTCGATCCGCACGCGCGGCTTGCGGCACACGTAGAGCGCGCCGATGCCCTTGGGCCCGTAGGTCTTGTGCGA
>DATMJX010000318.1:0-3680 GCA_035553715.1 Methylibium sp. | reverse complement strand
CGTCGACCTCGGGGTGGCCGTTCCAGCGCACCTTGACGAGGTATTCCTTCTCGATGGTCGAGTCGGCGCCGATCAGCGCCTTCGCGACGCGGCCGTCCTGGGTCAGCACCAGCAGGCCGGCCGCGTCGCGAAGGCGCTGATCGGCGCCGACTCGACCATAGAGAAGGAATACCTCGTCAAGGTGCGCTGGAACGGCCACCCCGAGGTCGACGACCTGAAGGCGGCATTTCCTGCCGAGCAGCTGGCCCGGCTGCGCCACGGCCTGGTGCTCGACGATCGCGTGCTGCAGCCCGCCAAGGTCAGCTGGCAGAGCGAACAGCAACTGCGGATCGTGCTGCGCGAGGGCATGAAGCGCCAGATCCGCCGCATGTGCGAGGAGGTCGGCCTGCAGGTCGTGGCGCTCAAGCGCATCCGCATCGGCCGCATTTCGCTCGGCGATCTGCCCCCCGGCCAGTGGCGCTACCTGGCGCCCTGGGAGTCCTTCGGCTGAGCCGCCCGCGACGGCGCCGCGCGACGCGGGCGCTCGGCGGCACGGCGGGCCGCCTCGACGCGCTGCAGCGTCGCCGCTGCGGCATCGCGCCAGGCGGGCTCGATCGCCGCCCGCGCGAGTGCGCGGCGGGCCGCCGCCTCGGCCTCGACGCGCCGTCCCTGGGCCAGCCGCACTTCCGCCAGGTTGATCCAGGCCGGCGCGCTGTCATGGCGTTCGGCGGCGGCCGCGAAGGCGCGCGCCGCTCCCTCGAGGTCGGCGGCGGCGTGGCGCGCGTTGCCGGCCCCGATCGCCAGCGTCAGGTTGTCCGGCCAGCGCGCCAGCGCCGCGTCGTAGACGCGCCGCGCGGCCGCAGGCGTGGCGACCCGCTCGAAGGCGACCGCGGCGGCTGCGAGCTCGCTCTCGGTCGCGCTCGCCGGCAGCTCGCCGGGCGGCAGCGCGACAAAGGCCCAATGACCCCCGCGCGCCCAGGTGTGCTCGAAGGTCGAGATCGGCAGCACCTGACGCTCGGTGGTGCCGGAGCGCAGCAGCAGCTCGCCGCGCGCGAGGTCGTGACCGATCACGACGGCGTAGTGCCAGGCCGGGGCGATCTCCAGTGCGAGGTTCTGCAGCACGACGACCGGATGGCCGGCGCTGACCTCGCCGAGCACGGCCTCCAGCGTCGGCGGCAGGCGCACCGCCAGCGTGCCCTGGCGACGAGCAGTCGCGAGCATCTCCAGCTGCAGGCTGCCGCGGCGCGCCGGCAGGTAGACCTGCTCGGTCAAGGCTTCGGGGCGCACCGCGATGCCGGCGGCGCCGAGCGCGGTCGCGAGCGCGGCCGGGCCGCACTCGTACTCGGTCTGGGGGAAGAAGGGGGTGGCGCGCAGCTCGACCGGCTGACGCAGCGCCGCCGGCGGCGACTGCTGCAGCGCACGCGTCTGCGGCGGCGTCAGCGCCGCGCAGCCGGCGAGCAGGGCCAGCGCCGCCGCGGCGCACGCGCGGCGGCCGGCACGGATCAACGCACCGAACGGGTGAACGGGAACACCTTCGTGAGGCCGAGGATGTCGGTGACCAGCAGCACCAGGAAGATGAACACGATCGCGCCGACAAAGCCGTCGGCACCGGCCGGCGCGGTGTCGAGCGTGTGCGCGAGCTGCGCGACCTCGGCATCGGTCAGCGCGGCAACACGCTCGCGGGCCTGCTCGGCGCTGACGCCACGCTCCTGCAAGCCGGCGGCGACCTCGGGGCGGTCGAGGTAGGACAGCACGTGCGCGCGCTGCGCGACGGCCGCCGCATCCACCGAGACCACGCCCTGCACGGCCGCCACCTCGGCGGTACCGACCAGCGCGGACTGGGCCGCATGGACGGCGCCCCCATAGCTCAGGCTCATGGCCACCAGCGCGGCCACCCAGGATTTCGTACGGACCATGCGAACCTCCTCGATCGTTAGGATGCTTCCCGCGCGCCTCGCGCAGGGTTGTCGACGATGCTAGCGGCGCCCCGGGGGGCTGCTGTTACAAAATCCTCCGCCTCGATGCCGTCCTCCTCCTCCCCTGCCACGCGGCTTCGCGGGCTGTGCCTCGCCGGCCCGACGGCGGCCGGCAAGACCGCCGTCGCGCTGGCCCTGGCCGAGCGCTTGCCGCTCGAAGTGATCAGCGTCGACTCGGCGCTGGTCTACCGCGGCATGGACATCGGCACCGCCAAGCCCAGCGCCGCCGAGCGCGCCGCGGTGCCGCACCACCTGATCGACATCCTGGAGCCGACCGAGGCCTATTCGGCCGCGCGCTTCGTGGCTGACGCGAACGCGCTGATCGACGAGATCGGCGCACGCGGGCGGCTGCCGCTGCTGGTCGGCGGCACGATGCTGTACTTCAAGGCCTTGTTCGACGGCATCGACCCCCTGCCGGAGGCCGCGCCGGCATTGCGCGCGGCGATCGACGCCGAGGCGCGCGAGCGCGGCTGGCCGGCGCTGCACGCCGAGCTGGCCCGTGTCGACCCGCAAACCGCCGCGCGGCTGGCGCCGAACGACGCCCAGCGCATCCAGCGCGCCCTCGAGGTCTGGCGCGCCAGCGGCCAGCCGCTGTCGAGCTTCCACAGCGGCCGCTTCGAGCGCCGCGACGCGCCGGCGGACCTGGCGCTGATCGCGCTCGAGCCCGCCGAGCGCGGCTGGCTGCACCAGCGCATCGACGCGCGCTTCGCGCAGATGCTCGAGGGCGGCCTGCTCGACGAGCTGCGGCGGCTGCGCGCGCGCGGCGACCTGCATGCCGAGCTCCCCTCGATGCGCTGTGTCGGCTACCGGCAGGCCTGGGAGTCGCTCGACGGGCCCGCCCCCCTTGATCTCGCCGCGCTGCAGCAGCGCGGCGCCGCCGCGACCCGGCAGCTGGCGAAGCGCCAGCTCACCTGGCTGCGCGGCATGCCCTGGCGGCACGTGGTCGAGGCGGCCGCTCCCGATGCCACCGGACAGGTCGTGCAGCGGGCCGAGCGCTTGTGGGCCGGGCCGCGATGACGCTGCTGCGGGTCGAGCGGCTCGCCAAGCACCATGGGGCGGTGCCGGTGTTCGAGGGCGTGTCGCTGACGATCGAGCCGGGCGAATTCGTCGCGCTGGTTGGCGAGTCGGGGGTCGGCAAGTCGACGCTGCTGAACATCATCGCGGGGCTCGACGAGGCCGACGGCGGCGACGTGATGATCGATGGCCGCACGCTGCGCACGCTCGACGAAGCGGCTCGCGCCCGCCTGCGCCGGGAAACGCTCGGCTTCGTGTTCCAGGCCTTCCACCTGCTGCCGCAGCTCAGCGTGCATGACAACATCGCGCTGCCGCTGCTGCTGCTCGGCCGCCCCGACGCGCAGCGTGTCGAGGCCCTGCTCGACGCGGTCGGTCTTGCGGGCCTGGGGTCGCGCGAACCGGCGCAGCTGTCCGGCGGTCAGCTGCAGCGCGTCGCGATCGCACGCGCGCTCGTGCACCGCCCGCGACTGATCCTCGCCGACGAGCCGACCGGCAACCTCGACCCGCGCAGCGCTGAGCGGGTCCTGGATGTGCTCGCCACCCAGATGAGGGGGGCCGGCGCGGCCTGCCTGCTGGCCACGCATTCGGCCCTTGCGGCCCAGCGTGCCGATCGCGTGATGCATCTCACGGCCACCGGCCTGCGCCCGGCAGGGCTGCCCCCCTAGGCGCGGGGACGACAAAATTCAAGCTCGTAGGACACTTCGTTACAGA
>DATMJX010000317.1:0-2101 GCA_035553715.1 Methylibium sp. | reverse complement strand
GGAGGTGCTGCAGTGAGCGCCTATCAACTCGCCGCCCTCGGCGCCTTTGGCAACTTCGCCATGGCTGCTGCGACGCAGAGCCTGGTCAATGCTGCTGTCGGCGTGGTCATCGTGGCCGTCCTGCTGCTGGTGAAGCCATGAGCGCCCCCACCTTCGAGCAGCGCGACGGCGGCGACGTGATCGACACGCGCCTGCACCGCGCCGCGCCGATCCACCAGCCGCCACTGCCGGACACCGCGCACGACTGGCGCATGGATGAGGCACACCTCGCCGACCTGGAGGCCGAGGCCGAGCTGATGCGCTGGACCCGCAAGGACAGCGTGTGGGCGCTCGTCGTCGTGGCGGCGTCCATCGCGGCGTCGGCCTATTCCCCGGGCGTGTGGTTCGCGGGGTGGCTCAAGTGAGCGCCGCCCGCATCCCCCTGCGCCCCAGCATCGCCGCCGGCCTGGCGCGGGCCGCCGCGCGCCTGTGTGCGCGGCCGCGCGTCAGCTTGATCGCCGCGGTGCGCCGGGCCTTGCGCTGCGCCTACCTGCGCTGGCGCATCGAGCAGGCCGAACGAGACGCGCTGCACATGGCCGAGCAGATCGAGCGCGACCAGCGCCAGCTGGTTGCCTACCGCTACGCGGTGCAGGAGCTTCGCTGCGACCTGGCGGCCTCGCAGAGCGACTGACGCGGCTCTGCCGCCCACCAACACCGTGACCACGAAGGACGAACGATGAACCTGAACGACATTCCCGACGAGGGCCGCGAGGTCGTGTCGACCGACGCCGGCACCGTGGCGCTGCTCAACCGCAGCGAGATCGACATGCAGATCTCGACCGCGAAGAAGTGGCCGCGCTCGATCAAGCGCTTCCGCGACGAGGCGCTGCAGATGGTCACGCTGAACGACCAGATCGCGGCCGAGTGCATCTACAGCCTGCCGCGCGACGGCAAGGTGGTCGAAGGCCCGAGCGCCCGGTTCGGCGAGATCGCCGCGTCAGCCTGGGGCAACTGCCGCGCCGGAGCTCGCGTGGTCAGCGACCAGGGCGATTTCGTGACCGCCCAGGGCGTGTTCCACGACCTCGAGCGCAATGTCGCCATCACCTACGAGGTGCAGCGGCGCATCACCGGAAAGAACGGCCGCCGCTACAGCGCCGACATGATCGGCGTCACCGGCAACGCTGCCAGCTCGATCGCGCTGCGCAACGCGATCCTCAAGGGCATCCCGAAGGCGTTCTGGGCTGACCTGTACAACGCCGCGCGCCAGTGCGCGATGGGCGACTTCAAGACGCTGGCGAACCGCCGCGCCGAGGCGCTCAAGGCGTTCCAGGGCTTCGGCGTCACCGCCGAGCAGGTGTTCGCCAAGCTCGGCGTCGCCGGCATCGAGGACGTGTCGCTGGAGAACCTGCTGATCCTGCGCGGCCTGCTGACCGCGCTGCGCGACGGCGACACCACGCCCGAGCAGGCCTTTGCGCCGGACAGCGGCCCCGTCGGGTCTGTCCAGGCCGGCGCGTCGCAGCAGCCCTACGACCCCGCCGCGTTCGACAAGAACCTGCCCGGCTGGCTGATGGCGATCAAGGACGGCAAGAAGACCGCGGACGACCTGATCCGCACGATCGAAACCAAGGGCTCCCTGACGGACGCGCAGAAGGCGCGCATCCGCGGCGAGCAGGAGCAAGCCTGATGCAAACCCTCGCACTCACCCAGGGCACGCCACAGTGGCACGCCCACCGCGCCCAGCATTTCAACGCCAGCGACGCGCCGGCCATGATGGGCTGCTCGCCCTACAAGTCCCGCAACGACCTCCTGCGCGAGCTGGCGACGGGGCTGGTCGAGGAGGCCGACCCGGAGCTGCAGCGCCTGTACAGCCGCGGCCACCGCTTCGAGGCGCTGTCGCGCCCGCTGGCCGAGAAGATCATCGGCGAAGACCTCTACCCTGTGGTCGGCACCGAGGGCCGCCTGAGCGCGTCGTTCGACGGCCTGACCATCCTCGAAGATGTCGCGTTCGAGCACAAGATGCTCAACGACACGCTGCGCGCCGCGATGTTCGACGGCTGCACCGGCGCCGACCTGCCGCTGGTCTATCAGGTGCAGATGGAGCAGCAGTGCATGGTCGCCGGCT
>DATMJX010000316.1:0-14896 GCA_035553715.1 Methylibium sp. | reverse complement strand
GGGCTATGCGCGCATCCCGGCCAGCTTCGACGACACCGCCCGCACGCTCGGGGCGGGTGGCGGTCGGCTGTTCTTCGGCGTGCACGCGCCGCTGCTCACGCGCTCGGCGCTGGCCGCGGCGCTGCTGGTGTTCGTCGACGTGATGAAGGAACTGCCGGCCACGCTGGTGCTGCGGCCTTTCAACAGCGATACGCTGGCCGTGGTGGCCTACCAGTTCGCACGCGACGAGCGCCTCGCCGAGGCCGCGCTGCCTTCGCTGGCGATCGTGCTGGTCGGCCTGATCCCGGTGCTGCTGCTGTCGCGCGCGATGCGGGTGCGGTGAGCGGCACCTCGCCGCGGCTGGTGCCTCCGACAGGAATCGAACCTGTATCTGCCGCTTAGGAGGCGGCCGTTCTATCCATTGAACTACGGTGGCATGGGCTGCGCATCAGCCTGCGCTCCCTCTGTGGTGTGCCACTACATCACATCCCATATCATCCGGTTTCACTGTCGCAGTGATACAGCGGAGATACGGTATCAGTGGCCTCCATCCTCAAGATCGGCGCCAAGTGGCGCGCGTTGATCCGTCGTAAGGGGCACAAGCCCATCTGCAAGACGCATCGTACCAAGGCCGAAGCGGAAGCCTGGGCGCGGCGCATCGAGGCGCAGATGGACGCCGGCGAGCCCGTCGCGGAAGAAAAGGCCACCGTGGCCGACCTGATCGACGCCTACCGCCGGCTGCGCGCCGAGGCGGCCAGGCCGGTCTCGGACAGCTCCAACGAGCACTACATGCTCAAGCACCTGTCGGCCGGGCTCGGTGATCGCCAGGCGGCCAGGCTGTCGCCACAGGATCTGGCCGGCTACTGCACCGCGCGACGCGACGACGGGGCCGGGCCGTACACCTGCAACATGGAGGTCAGCAAGCTCGGCACGGCGCTGCGCTACGCCGGAATGACGCTCAAGGTGCAGCTGCCGGACGTCGTCGGCCAGGCGCGGCCGCTGCTCTCGCACCTGGGGCTGATCGGCGGCGGCGGCCGGCGTGAGCGGCGCCCGACAGCCGATGAGCTCGAGCGCCTGGTCGAGTGGCTCGCTCGCGTGAAGGGAGTGCTGTTCGGCGACATCGTCCGGTTCGCGGTGGCCACCGCGATGCGGCGCGGCGAGATTGAGCGTCTGCAGTGGGCCGACGTCGACGAGGCCAAACGCCTGGTGCTGGTGCGGGATCGCAAGGACCCGCGCCGCAAGGCCGGCAACGACCAGTGGGTGCCGCTGCTCGGCCAAGCGTGGGAGATCGTGCAGCGGCAGCCCAAGGTCGACGGCGAGCTGCGGATCTTCCCGATCGGCTCGAGCACGGTGAGCAAGTACTTCACCGAGGCCGTTCGGGCTCTGAAGATTCCCGACCTGCATTTCCACGACCTGCGCCACGAGGGCACCAGCCAGCTGTTCGAGGAGGGCTACGCGATCGAGCAGGTGGCGCTGGTGACCGGGCACAAGGACTGGCGGCACCTCAAGCGCTACACGCAGTTGCGGCCGGAGGACCTGCATCGGCCGGCCGCCGGCGACGACAAGGCCTAGGCGGCCGCGGCGGCGCGCTCGCGGCAGGCGTCCAGATGGGCCGCGACGTCGCGGTAGTCGGCCCAGCGGCCGCCCCCGTCGACGTAGGTCGGGATCGGGAAGGTGCCGGCGCTGATCTGGTTGTAGATCGTGCCGCGCTTGAGGCCGAGCACCTCGCCAAGCTGCTCGACGCTGAGCCTCAGGCCGTACTTGTCGGCGACGATGACCTGGGTGACGAGGCTGCTCATGCTGGGAGTCCGTTGTGCTCGCCGCCAACCGCGAACTCGGCATTGCGCACCGCATCGCGCAGGCCGGCTGTCGTCTCGTCGCGCGGCAGTTTTTCCAGCAGAGCTTTGGCCTCGTCGTACACGCGACGGAGGCTCTTGTTTTCCCGCTGGGCCTTGCGGTACTCGGCTCGCCATTGATAGGCGACGTCGCGAGCGGCTGCGTACTTCGTGGTCATGCGGGTCTCCTGTACGCCTTGGTGGCATCCGCCTTCACGCAATGCCCCCGCCGCCGCACCGCGTTCGCCAGCCGTGCCTGGTCGGCATGCCCATGGCTCGCCTGCCGCAGCAGGCCGAAGTAGCTGTTCGCCGTCTGCAGCACGTCCTCTGCCGGCACGCTGGCCACGCGCTGCAGCGCTGCGGTGACGGTGCGCGCGCGGGTGGTGCGGCGCCAGGGCTTGATGACGTGGCCGACGAAGTCCACACCGCGGTCGACGGGCTGCAGGATGGTCTTGCGCGGGTTGAGCTGCAGGTGCAGCTCGACCAGGCGCTGCTCGATGCCGGCCTTGGCCTGGCCGAGCCACTGCGCGCTCTCGTGCAGCAGCACGAAGTCATCGACGTAGCGCACGTAGTGCGGCGCGTGCAGCCGGTGCTTGGCGAACTGGTCCAGGTCGTCGAGCAGCACGTTGGCGAAGAACTGCGACGACAGGTTGCCGATCGGCAGGCCGTGGTCGGCCGGCGCGTTGAACAGGCTCTTGTGCGGCGGCACCAGCGCCAGCTCGGCGTGGCGGCTGCGCACCTCCACGTCGGTGCGCGGGTCGTGCATGAGGATGGTGGTGGCCAGGGCCATCCACCAGGGCTCCGTCACGCGGCGCTGCAGCTGGGCCAGCAGGACGTGCTTGTCGATGCTGACGAAGAAGTTGGCCAGGTCGCACTTCAGGTAGAAGGCGGGGCGGCTCCAGTTGCGGGTGACGCTGCGCACCTGGTGCTCGAGCCGGCGCGCGCCGTACAGGGTGCCGCGGCCGGGGATGCAGGCGCAGGTGTCGGCCGTGAAGGCGGCGTGGAAGCGCGGCGCGATGTGGTTGTAGAGCAGGTGGTGCACCACGCGGTCGCGGAACTCGGCGGCCCACACCTCGCGCGGGCGCGGGCGGGTGACGACGAAGCAGATGCTGCGGCCGGGCGCCCAGGTGCCGCTGGCCAGCTCGTCGTGCAGGTCGCACAGGTTGCGCTCGAGGTGGGCCTCGAACGCGAGGGCGCTCGCGCTGTTGCGCTTGGTGCGCCGGCAGTCGAGGTAGGCGCGCGCGAGCTTCTCGAACAGGTCTGGATCTGCGGACGGCAACGGCGCGGCCCTCATAGCTCTTGTGGTTGTTGTTCTGGTTGCCGTTGTTGAAGTTCTGATTCCAGGCGTACGAGCCACTGTCGTGCTATCCACGTCGCCGGGCCGAAGGCTTGCGCCGATCAGCCCGGTGACTGCGCCGGACCGGGCCTGCACTCGGGCAGCGGTGTCCGTGGTGCGCATGGCGGTGGCCTCGTGGGCCAGCGGCACGACCAGATTCAGATTGCGCACGGGCATGAGGGCCTTGACCGTCATGCTGCAGGCGCCATGTTCGAGTGAGCGGCCTTCTTGAGCCAGCCGCCGCCCTGCTTGCCGATGCTGTCGAGCAGCTGCACCGCGGCGCTCCACACGCTGGTGGAGACGTAGCGCGCGTCGTGCCCGACGCGCAGCAGCACCAGGGCCGCACGCTGGTGCGTGAGCAGCGCCTGGATGTGCTGGGCGCGCTCGCGCTGGTGGGTGGCGTTGGCCAGGGCCATGCGATCCAGCATCTCCATGCAGTGGTGGCTGAGCTTGTCGCCGAGGTGGCGTTTCACGCCGCGCGGCATCTGCTCCTGCGCCTTGACGGCGAGGGTCAGCAGCTGGACGCCAGCGCGGTGGATCGGCAGGTCGGTGTGCAGGGCCATGGCTCAAGAAAGGATTGAAGGATCAAGCCGGCAATCTGCGGACGGCAACGGCGCGGCCCTCATAGCTCTTGTGGGTGATGACCTGGCCGCCGTAGTCGAAGTACTGACCCCAGGCGTACGAGCCATCGCCCTCGTGCTGCTCACCCGACCAGTACCAGGCGGGCGCGAACTGGTCCTTGAGGTTCGCGTAGAGCAGCGACTGCTCGCGGCGCGTGGGCAGCTCGCCGCCGGCCTGCTTCGCGAACTCGACGGCGGCGTCCCAGCTCACGTCCTCGGCGCGGGCGGGCAGCAGCACCAGGTGGTGGCTGGGCTTGCCGTCATCATCGAGCAGCAAGCCGGCGTAGAGCTCGCCGGGGCGCAGCTCGATCGTCGCCTCGGAGACGATGAGGATCTGGGTCTCGGCGGCGGTGGCCTTGAACGCTTCGATCATCGCGGCCAGGCGCTGCTGCTGGGCGATGACTTGATCGAGGGTGATGGTGGGCACTGGAACTCCTGTGTGAAGGATTGAAGGATCAAGCGCTGAGCTGAATCAAGCGGACGGCAACGGCGCGGCCCTCATAGCTCTTGGGGAAGTCGTACTGGAAGCCGCTGAGGAAGAGCTGAAGCCAGGCGTACGAGCCATCGAAGGCATCGGACGTCCAGTACCAGTCCGCCTCGATGCGGTCTTTGGCCAGCGCGTACAGCAGCGCCGACACCGGCCGCGTGGGCAGCGCGCCGCCCTGCTTGGCGGCCCAGGCGCCGGCCTGCTTCCAGGTGAGGCGCTGCTCGCTGCGCGCGGGCAGCAGCACGACGGCGCAGTGCGCGCCGGCCTTGTCGGTGGTCAGGCCGTAGAAGGTGCCGCCGTCGAGGTCGGCGCCGAGGGCGGGGAGGGTGGCGAAGGTGAGGGCGGCGGTCGGTGTGTCGATGGTGTCCATTGGTCTCTCTCGTGGTGGTGATGAAGGCGGCGCGCTCAGCACGCTGCGGCGGGTTGTGGGGTAGTGGTTGCCTGCCAGGCGGCCGCCACGTGCGCCGGCACCTCGTACTCGTCGACCACCGCCGCCATCACCCGCCGCGGCCGTGCGATGACCAGGCCGCGCTGCAGCAGCTTGCGCACGGTGCCGCGCGCGGGCTGCTTGCCGCGGCCGAGCTGCCAGCCGCCGGCGTCGAGCACGGCGCGCTGGTGGGCCGTGAGGCCGCTGAAGTCGGGCGTGGTACTCACGTGAACATCCTTCCCTGACCAGCGGCCTCGGCCTCGGCCAGGCTGGGGCGGCCGAGCTCGGTGCGCAGTGCGTCGTCGAGCGGCACGTCGAAGAAGCCGAGCTGCCCACGCCAGGGGCGGAAGTCAAGCGGGCGCGCGCGCTCGAGCATGAAGCCGTGGGGCCCGGTGAACCAGGGGCTGGCGCTCTGCGTGACGCAGGCGCTGAGCATGGCCGCGCCGACGATGCCGCCGAGCTCGTAGCTCTGCGGCAGCACGTGGCGCAGCTCCGGGAAGGCCTCGAGCACGCTGTCGAGCCCCGCCTCGTCGAACACCTTGCCGGCGTGGATGAGCAGCTCGCCGCGCCAGTCGGTCGACCAGTCGCGGTTCTCGACAGGCTTGTGGCCGTGCGTGATGAGCCAGGCCCAGGGCTGGCGGATGGAGAGGGTTCTCATGCCAGCAGCTCGTCCAGCGTCTTGCCGTTGGCCAGCGCGGCCCTGACCCACGCGGGCTGCAACCCCCGGCCGCTCCAGGTGCTGCCAGTGGCGGGGCAACGGTACTTCACCGCGGGCTTCAGGGCGCTGGCCTTGGGCTTGGCGTGCGCGTCGACGAAGGTCTCCGTCGCGGACTTCGCCTTCGCCGTCTTCTTCGCCGCCGGCTGTTGGGCCTCGAGCTCGGCCTGCATCTGCGCCTGCACCTGCTCGGTGGCGGCGTCGATCGCGGGCTGCAGGTCGAAGCCGAGCTCGCGAGCCACGACGCGCAGCGGCGTTTCGGCCTTCGGGTTGCCCGCCAGCTCCCACTCGTTGCCCTCGGCGATCGCCAGCACCAGCAGCGCGTACAGCTGCTGCGGCGCTGCCTGGTCGACTGCCTTCTGGATCGTGTGGGGGTCCAGATAGGCCGTGTCTCCCGGCCAAGCCATGCCGACGTCCTGCAGCATCGGGCGGATCTTCTCCTCGGTGGCGCACAGCGCCATGCCAACGACCAAGCGCTGCAGCCCTGCGGTGAAGGTCTGCTGCTCGTCGGCCATCAGGTGCTTGGCCAGCTGCTCCCGCGCCAGCGTCGGCCAAGCCTTGGCGATGGCCTTCTCCCGCGCCTTCTTGATCTCCGCCGGCGTCAGCGCCTTGCCCTTCGCGGCCTTGGGCAGCACGCGCTCGGGCTCCGGCGCGCGCGGCTCGGCCTTGCTGGCCGGCGGCTTCATCAGGCCCTGGGCCTTGAGGGCCTTGCGGACGTCGGCCTCGCGAACCACCTCGTGCAGCTCGCCGTGCAGGTCGAGCACCACCACCTTGGCGAACTCCGCGCCCAGCAGCTCGCGCAGCGGCTGGCGGCTGCTGGCCAGCTCGCAGGGCTCGCCCAGGCGATAGGCACCGCGCAGGCTGTGCGCGCCGTGGGGCATGAGCTTGCGGGCCTCGGCTTCGCTGAGCACCTCGTGGCCGAGCTCGATGTGCGCCTCGATCGCGAGCTGGCGGTTCGCCTCGGTCTTGCCGTTGAAGCACGCGCGGTCCAGGCAGCTGTCGGCGCCGCCGCCGGCCTGGTCGGTGAACAGATCGGGGTTCGCGCTGGTGCGCTTGGGGCAGGCGGTGCACGCGCCTGCAGGGGGCACGAGCTCGGCGTCGGCGATGGGGAACACCGCCTTCTTCAGCAGCAGCGAGAAGTGATCGCGCAGGTAGGCCGCCGCGGCGCGCGCGGAGAAGGGCTCGCCGCCCCAGCCCTGGGCGAAGCGGGCGGTGGCGTCGGGCTGGTCGTCGGCCGGCAGGGCGGCGACGAGCAGCGCGACGCTGGCGCTGATCTTGCCCTCCAGGCAGGCCTCGCGCGCCTGCGGCACGAGCTTCAGCAGCGCCAGGCGGTTGTAGACATAGCGCTCGCTGCGGCCGATGCGCGCGGCCAGCTCCTCGGCGCTGGCGTAGCCCTGCAGGCCCTCGGGCTTGCGCAGCAGGGCGGCGTAGCCCTCGGCCTCCTCGAGCGGGTGCAGGTCCTCGCGCTGCAGGTTCTCGATCACCTGGAGCTCGAGCACCTCGAAGTCGCTCATCTCGCGGACCAGCGCCATGATGCTGGGCTGGTCGGCGATCTTGCTGGCGCGCCAGCGGCGCTCGCCGGCGACCAGCTCGTACTGCGGCTGGCCGTCGCTGAGGCCGGCGCCGGGGCGCGGCCGCACGAGGATGGGCTGGATGACGCCGTGCTTGCGGATGCTGTCGGCCAGCTCGTCGAGGTGCTGCGCGTCGAAGTGCTTGCGCGGGTTCGTGGGGCTGGGCGCGATCAGCGTCAGCGGCAGGTAGACGGCGCCGTCGATGGGCGGGCGCTCGATGGCGGCGAGGCGGTCGGGGGCGTTCATGGGGTGGCTCCTCGGGTGGGGATCAGGCGGCGTTGCGCCACACGCCGGTGACGAGGCCTGCGTCGTCCAGCAAGCGGGTGGTGAGGCCCTTGATGCCGAGCTTCTTGGCGCAGCTCATCAGGCTCTTGGCGCGCGGCGTGTCGATTTCCACCATGCCGCCGGGCGGGATGCGTTCGAGCAGCTGCTGGTAGCTCGACTTGGCCGAGGCCTCGCGGTGGTTGCGCGGCGCCGGGATGGGCACGCCGGTCTTGATCGGGATCGCGTGCGGGTCGAAGGGCGGGAGCAGCTGGCGCTTGCGGCGCGGTCGCTTGGCGGCATCGCCGGCGGCAAACACGCTGGTGGGCCCGCTGGGCGTGGGCACTGCTGCTGCCGCTGCGGGGGCGGCAAAGCCCTCGGCCGTGCGCAGGCGCTCCAGGTGCTCGCCGGCAGCGAAGGTCGGCACGGCGTGCCCCGGCACGCGACGCACCAGGCCGGCGCCGATGCTGGCGGCCAGCAGCGAGCTGATGCTGGCGCGCGGTGCGTCGAACTTGAGGACCATGTCGCCCGCGTTGAGCTCCTCGTCGGGGTTCTTCAGGAAGTACGCGCAGACGCGGCCCGGCAGGCTGTCGGGCTTGGGGGTGTAGACGTAGGTCGGTTTCACGAGAGGTGCTCCGGTCGCGGGTCGGGGACGACGGGCGCTGTGCGCCGCCGCAGGGGGGCTTCGGTGGTCTGCAGGCCCAGCGCGTCGCGCGCGCGGTCGCGCACCTCGGCGGTGACGGCGTGGCCGAAGGCCTCCGGGTCCAGCAGGTCGAGGGCGAGCTGCTCGCACTTGCTGCGGCCGCGCGCGGGCACGGCGCGGGTGCGCAGGGGTTCGGCCTGGCGCCAGCGCGCCAGCCAGCGCACCAGGTGCGGGTGCGCGACCATGCTGGCCCAGATGCCGAAGGGCCCGCCCAGCAGGTAGGCCGCGATCTGCCACGCATCGGTGGGGCCCGGCAGCACCTTGAACAGCACCAGGTTGCTGATGCCGATGGCGAAGCTGGTCACGAAGGCGAGCACGCGGTGCCCGCCGTTCACGTTCAGGCTCTGCAGGCCCAGCGCGAACACCACGCCGAAGGTGGCGGCAAAGAGCAGCAGCGCCGTCATGCCCGCGCCTCCGCCGCGTGGTCCGCCTGCTCGTGCCGCACGGGCAGCGTCTCGGGGCGGATGTCTGCGCTGCCGTGCAGGCGCAGCACGAACTCGCGGCCTGGGTAGGACGCGCGGTCCATCTCCAGGCCGGTGCTGTACATGCGGACCTCGGTGCCCTTGCGCAGCAGCTGGCGCTTGGCGTGCGCGGCACGCACGCTGGTGGCGTCGCCGTCGAAGCGCTGGATGCCCAGGTAGGGCATGCCGCGGGGCTGCGCGACCAGGGCGAACAGGAACACCGCCGTCTGGTCCGCGGCGACGCGCACCTGGGCGTCCTCGGCCATGCGGCCGCGCACCATGAGGGCGGCGCAGTCCGGCGCGGTGGGCTGGGCCGGCGCGCTCACTGCGAGATCCCCAGCCAGAGCATGCCGAACACCATGGCGCTGCCGGCGCACAGGCCGAGCGCGAAGCCGCTCATCCAGCAGCGGCGCTGCGCGGTCGCGCGGCCGCGCTTGTGGCCGTCGGCCAGGCCGCGCCGGTAGGCGAGCTTGAGCTCGCTGGTGTGGCGCGCTTCGCGCAGGAAGTCGGAGTCGCGCAGCAGGCGGTCGTGGTCGTCGTCGCTGCGCGGCTCGCCCGGCACGGCGGCGCCGGCGCGCACGCGCCGCGGCGGCGACTCGGGGTTGATCAGGCCGACCGCGCGCGTGGCGCGCAGGAACGGCGGCGGCTCGGCCGGGGAGTACAGGCTGGTCGAGAGCATGGGGTCTCCGAAGGGCGGGGGTCAGGGAGTGGCCAGCAGCGCGGCCTGCAGGGCCTGCATGTCGTGGCCGACGCTCTGGTTGGCGGGGCGCCCGTAGCGCAGGCCAATGGCGACGCGGCCGGTCCACCAGATGGCCTGGCCGCTGCCGGGCAGGAAGGCGGGGCCCACGTAGCCGGGCGGGATGCCCGGCGGCGGGGCGGATTCGCTGTGGTGGATGGGGGTAAGGGTGAGGGCGCTCACAGCGAGGCTCCCAGCAGGGCCAGCGCCAGCAGCAGCGCGAGCCAGAAGGGCAGGCGGGCGCCGCTCATGCCGGCCTTACGCTGATGCGCGTCACGCGATCGGCGAACTGATCGAGCACCTGGCAGATGGCGTCGCAGCCGCTGGCGGCGATGAGATCGAGCTGCGCCTGGTGGCCGTTACGCAGGGTGTAGCGGGCGAGGAAGTGGCGCATGGCTCAGCCCTCCATCGGGGGTTCATGGCGGGCGGGGTGCGCGTCGACGCGGCTGCCTTCGGACAGCGGTGCGGGCGCAGGCTCCTGCTCGGCGAGCAGCTCGTCGAGCACAGCACCGGCGTCCAGCACGCGCAGCGGCGGCAGGCTGGCGGTGCGCGTCAGCGCGAGCACCTGCTCGACACTCAGGCGGGTGAGGACGGCGGCGTCACCATCGAGCGGCGTGCTGCCGTTCCAGCCTGGCTCGATCTCGCTGAGCAGGCCCAGGTGGTCTTCCAGGTCGCTCAGTACGGTCGGCTCGACCACGCCGGGCTGAC
Source organism: Methylibium sp. (assembly GCA_035553715.1). Classification (GTDB taxonomy): domain Bacteria; phylum Pseudomonadota; class Gammaproteobacteria; order Burkholderiales; family Burkholderiaceae_C; genus Methylibium. Next base: position 5,057 of record DATMJX010000316.1, on the reverse strand, counting down.
GCGGCGTGACGGGCACGCGGCCCGCGGGGTCGCACAGGACCACGGGCAGGTCCGCCTCGTAGCAGGAGCGGCGCTCGGCGTAGTCGTCGGTGAGATAGAACTCGGTGTAGCTGCTCTCCGACACCCAGCGCGCGCAGGCGTGGCCCGGCTGCGAGATCGCAGCGCCGATGGCGCGGCAGATGGCCAGCGCGTCAGTCGGGGTGGGCACGCCGACCACCGGCGCGGGGCAGGCCTGGTGGTGGCCGCACTGCCAGTCGAAGAACTCGAGGTAGCAGCGCTGGGTGGCCAGGTGCTGGTGCTCGAGCTGGGTGCCGACGCGGTGCGGCTCTTGCGGGACGGCGCTCACAGTGCCGCCCCCATCGCGAGGGCAGCCTGGCGCTCGGTGCGCGGCTCGCGGGGCTCGATGCGCTCGACGCTGGCGATCGGGCAGCCGGTCAGCGCATAGGCCGCTCGCTGCGCCTCCTCGGCGTTCGCCGCCCGGACCTGCACGAAGGGCAGGACGCCGGTGTCAGACGGAACCGGGTAGCCGTTCCGGTCCTTGGGGGTGTAGTGGCAGCGGTAGCTGCGGGGGGTGGTCTGGGGCATTGAGACCTCGAATAGCAACATTGACGCTATTCATGGTATCAACAATGACGCTAGTGTCAAGCAGCAAAAAGCCCGCTTGAGCGGGCTTGGTGGGGGATGACCGGCTGCGCCAGCAGCGGCGCAATCTCTCAGAACCCGAGCCTCTCGGTGTCACGATGCAGGTCGATGGTTGCCCTTTGAAGGCCAGAGCATGAGGAAACTGATCGATCGGCCCATGTCTTGATGCCGTCGCCGTCGACGGTGGCGAACAGCGAGCCATTCGAGTAGCAGAACATCCAGGTCTTGAATCCGGTGTAGGCGCCGAAGGAGTTCTTCGCGTTCACCGCGATGTTCGAGCACCACACCGGAACGACGGTGCCGTCCGTGCAGGATGCCGGCAGCACGGTGCGACTGAGCGTGGCGGGTCGAATGTCGGCGCTGTACGGGTCTTTGAGCTGCCTGCGCAGCCATTCCGCCTCCGTCTTGGCATGCCCAGCCGGAGGCTTCGGGCCCCACGCGCTCTCGGGCTGCGTTTGCACGAACTCTGCGGCCCTGTCCCTGTACAGCGAGCCGCAAGCGGTAAGACAGGACGCGACTAGCGCGAGAGCACAAGCGGTCTTCATGCGCGGCGGCCTCATTCGTCCTCCCAATTTCAATGGCGGTGCCTAGCACCTCGATGTGGTCGATGGATCATGCTACTTGCCGCTCCATCTGCAGGACGTGCTCGGCTGCCGCGTTGGCGTCGAGCAGCGGTCTGGCGCGGACCTCACCCTTGTCTGCAAGGGCTTCGATCTGCGCCAGCGCTCGGCGCTGCACGGGGTGCTGGCCGTCGCCGACGAGCACCAGCTCGAACTTGCCGGGCCGCTCGTCGTCCAGAAGCCCCAGGCTCTTGCGCTTGTGGCTGACGAACCGCCGCAGGGCCTGTAGTTCGAACAGCTTCCCGTAGGCGCGCTCGGCGTTGCCGGGGATGCCGCGCTCGCTCGCGGTCACCTGCAGGAAGTAGCAGGCGAAATGCTGCCCGAGGAAGTCCACCTTGAGGGGCTGGGTGTCGGCGCCGATGTTCAGTTCGCGGCCGAAGCGGGGTGCCAGGTACTTGCTGTGCGAGGACCGCCGCACGGCTTGGCGCACGCGTTCCACGATGCCGGTCGTCCGGGTCTGCTGCGGGATCTCGTACGCGCCGAGCAGTACATGCAGGCTACTGCTCTGGCGAAGCGCGAACTCGAAGGCAGCGTCCACGTCTCGTGCCGTGAACGTGGCGGACTCGCTGATGGCCGCGCCTTCGAACGGTGGCGCCCACGCTTCTTCCGGCTGCTGCTGCAGCCAGTGATGAGCGAGCGATTCACACAGCCGTTCGGCCACGCTGTGCAGCGCCAGCCCTGCCGCACCGAAGGCGCTCTCGGCCTTGCGCATGTCGAGAGCGTTGCGCCAGCTGACCTCGCCGTTGTCGAGCAGCAGCACCACGCCGGCGCACAGCCGTTCGCTCGAGCTCAGGCTGGGGATGAAGTCGACGACGGCGCGTCGGCCGCGCACTCGCTGGCGGCTCCCTCGGGTGTCTTCTGCAGCGGCAGCTGTGGGTGCCCGAGGCGCTTGCATAGGAGGGTGTGAGTCAGGGTCAGGCGGGCGGTCACGAAGTCTAGCAACTCGGTCTGTTCGGCCGCTGTTTGCCAGCGGTCGATGCCCGCGCAGGCCAGCGCCTCAGCAATGTCGAGCCCGCTGGCCGGGTGCGCGATCCAGCGCCTGGCGATGTCAAGGTGCGCGCTGCGCTCGGCGTCGCTGAGACCTTCGAGCACGATGGCGAGTTCGTTGGGGACGGCCATGTCGGTCAGCTCGGCCAGGTTCCACAAGCGACGCATGCTGCCGCCCAGGGCGTCGGCGTGGTCGATCATCCAAAGGCTCCCGGCCGCGTAGAGGATGTTCCCGAGATTGCGGTCGGGGTTGGCCATCCATTCGTCGAAGGTGGCTGCGGGCACTAGGTGCTCCCAGCGCTCGATCAGCGCGGCCGCATGGGCGCTGTCGCGCTGCAGCAGTTGCACGAAGGGTTCCGCGGCCACCTGGCGGCTGGCGAAGCAGTAGAGCGGGCCGGTTTGCCCGGTGGCGAAGCGCGAGCCCGGCAGAGCACCGGCGTCGATGCGCACGATGAAGGGGTCGGGCACCGGCAAGCCGAGTGCCCGGCCGACGACAGCGCACACGAGTTCGGCGACGAGTGGTTGGGGATGGGCCAGGCGCAGGTAGACCTCGATGTCGGGTCCGTCGCTGCCTTCGGCGTGAGCCGTAGCGATCCACAGCTCGTCCGGCTTGCCGGCCTCGTTCTGGCGCTGCACGCGCCGCGCGCCCTCGTTCATCACCAGCGGGAGCACCGTGCGGGCCCGCGGGGTGAACGACGCGTCGTTCGCGCCTGCGGGAAGGATCAGCTGCGCTTGTGCAGACGAGCCGCCAGGTCCTCGATCAGTTGCCAATCTTCTTCCCTGAGTTCGTTTTTCTTGGCCAGCGTCGTCAGCATGTCGATCACCGCCACCGAGCGCGAGCTGGCACGAAGGCGCCAGTCGTTCAGGGCGGTCATCACGGCGGACTGCGAGCGCCGACGTGGTGTCTGCTCACCGCCGGCCGCTTCAAAGAAGTCGGCGGCCTTGGCGGCGAGGCGCGGGCTGATGTCTCGGACTGAAACGCCAAGCGCTCTCGCGAAGGCGGTCGCGGCCTTGAGGTTGAGCGGGATGCGCGCATTCAAGTAACCGGAGGCGCCGCTCTGCCCGCTCCATCCACCAAGCGCGGCCAACTCTTCCTGGGTCAGCCCGGTCTCAGCCTTCTGCTTTTCGAACAAGGCGCGCAGGCGTTGAGCGTCTTCGCGCTCTTCAGGCGTTAAGGGGCGTCGTTCGGGGGTGGCCACGACCCGAACGGTATTAACACTGTTGCTATGTTGACAAGCAACAGTGTTGCGCCCTAGAGTAGCGACATTGTTGCTATTAAGCATGAAACTCACCGACTACTTCAAAGCGAGCCAGACCACCCAGGACGACTTCGCCAAGCGGCTGGGCGTCACGCAGGGCATGGTGGGCTTCTGGGTGCGAGGCAAGCCGCCAACGCCGGCGCGTGCAGTCCAAATCGAGCGCGCGACGCAAGGCGCCGTGACGCGCCAGGACCTTCGACCGGACGACTGGCGAGAGATCTGGCCCGAGCTGTCCGAACAACCCGGGCAGGGCACGAGCCAGGTCGCGCAGGAGGCGAGCTGAGATGCGCTGTGGTCCCGCTCGAGAGCTCCTGATGTGGTTGACGACCCCGATCAATTTCGCGGCGCCTGCGCTGCGGCAAGCACGGCGACCCCTTCGGCGAGGTTCAAGAGCATCGCTGAAGCCTCTGGCGAGATGCCGTCGGCCTCGGCAAACGCCTGCATGGCCGCCGAGACACGTGCTGCCTGCGTTGGCTGCATGGCTAGTAGCCCCACTGTCATTCCGCGCAAGGTCTCCTGAATGATGTTCAGAACCTCTGCCTTGTGTGCATCCATGGGCGCCCCTTTTGCGGCTGGTGGTGTGGAAGCTTCCAGCGTAGCGCGATCGGGGCGCCCGCCCTTTACCGCAGCGCACTGAGCGCAATCGATGAAGCGTGTTGTGCATGCCCCCAATGTCGGCCCCACGAGTGAAAACGGCCGCGAACAGGAGACAAGAGATCGTGTCAGCCGTTTTCAGTGATTCGCGCCGGCAGATGACCCTCGAGCTGGAGGAGGGCGTCGGCACCCGCTACCGCAACCTGCTGGAGTGCATCGCCCAGGGCGTGTATCAGCGCGGGCTCAAGACGGTGGCGCTCGCGCTCGACGAGTCGCCCGGCAACCTGAGCAGCATGCTCAATGAGGAGAGCCAGCGCAAGTTCGGCGTGGAGGAGCTCGAGCAGTACATCCGGGAGACCGGCGACAAGACGCCGATCTACTATCTGGTGGCGCGCTACCTCGGCGACGAGGCGGCCGCGCGTGACCAGGCGCTCAACCAGGTGCAGCAGCTGCTGATGCAGCTGCCCGAGGTGCTGTCGCGCGCCGGCCTGGACCAGGGCGCCGCCCCGCGCAAGCCCGGGCGCCGCTGAGATGACGACCCCCGACACCACTGCGGGCGTAGCCATGCCTGCTGAACGCGAAGACGCCGAGCGCCTGAGCAGCGTCGACGACCAGGCCACCCGTACCGAGGGTGAGTTCCTGGCCGACGCCCTCGAGGCGAAGCGCCGCCGGGCGCTCGCTGCGGCTGGCACCCGGCCGGGCGTCTGCGCCAACTGCGGCGAGGTGTGCCTGCTGACGGCGGTGTACTGCGACGAGGACTGCCGAGACGACCACGAGCGGCGTGTGCGGCGCCGCGCCCTGCTGGGCGGGAGCATCTGATGGCCCAGGTGCGCCCCATCTCCCCAGGAAGTGGGTGCTGCGGCTCGCGCAGCGGGTCGTTGTCAACGATCGAGGCCGGTCATGGGTCCTTCCGCCGCCCCTGCGTTGCGGGTAATTCGGGCCCCACCTATTCGGT
>DATMJX010000315.1:0-13114 GCA_035553715.1 Methylibium sp. | reverse complement strand
CACCAGCCGGTCGACGCCCAGCCGGTCGGCATTGCCGCGCAGCCGCGCCGCGCGCACCGGATCGGCCTCGATCGCGACTGCCTCGCAGCGCGGGTCCGCCAGCAGCCATTCGATGCCGACCGAGCCCGCGCCCGCGCCGATGTCCCACAGCCGCTCGCCGGGCCGCGGGGCCAGCGCGCACAGCGCCAGCGCGCGGACGCGCTGCTTGGTCAGCTGCCCGTCGTGGTCGAAGAGCGCATCGGGCAGGCCGGCGCGGCGCGACACCACCAGGCCGTCGCCCGCCACCTGCAGCGCGGCGGCCACCGGGTGGCGCACGTCGCCCAGATCGAAGCGGGACGCGAGCGTCTCGCGCCGCCGCTCGTTCGGGCCGCCCAGCGCCTCGAGCACCGTCATCGTGGTGGCGCCGAAGCCGGCCTCGACCAGGTAGCGCGCCAGCTCGCCCGCCGCCGCGCCGTCACGCAGCAGCACCAGCAGCCGCGCCCCGGGGCACAGATGCGGCCGCAGCCGCGCCAGCGGCGCGGCGTGCAGGCCGAGGCAGCCGACCTGCTCCAGCGCCCAGCCCAGGCGCGCGGCGGCCAGGCCGAAGGTCGACGGTGCCGGCAGCGCATGCCACTCGTGCACGGCGAGCTGGCTCGTCAGCGACGTGCCGGCGCCGAACCAGAACGGATCGCCGGAGGCCAGCATCACCACGCGCCGGCCGCGCTGCGACAGTAGCATCGGGATGCCGTCGGCGAAGGTTGCCGGCCACTGGAAGCGCTCGGCTCGCAGGTCCGGCAGCAGCGCCAGGTGGCGGGCGCTGCCGGCCACCAGCTCGGCCGCGTCCAGCGCCGCGCGGCTGGACGGCGGCAGGCCCTGCCGGCCGTCCTCGCCCAGTCCGATGATCGTCAACCAGGGTGCCCGACCGCGAAACTCAGACATGCGCCACATCCTCGTCCTCGGCGGCACGCTCGAAGCCAGCGCGCTCGCACGCGCGCTGGCCGAACGCGGCGAGCGCGCCGTGTTGTCCTATGCCGGCCGGGTGGCCGAGCCGCGCCCACAGCCGATCCCCGTGCGCGTCGGCGGCTTCGGTGGCGTGCCGGGGCTGGTGCGCCATCTGCGCGAGCACGGCGTGACACACGTCGTCGATGCCACCCATCCGTTCGCCGCGCAGATGAGCGCCCGTGCGGTCGCGGCCTGCGCGCAGGCCGGCGTGCCGCTGATTGCGCTGACCCGTCCTGCCTGGCAGCCCGGCCCGGGCGACCGCTGGCAGATGGCGGCCGACCTGCCGGCGGCCGTGGCGGCCCTCGATGGCCCGCAGCGGCGCGTGATGCTGGCGCTCGGTCGCCTGCACCTGGATGCGTTCGCGGCCGCACCGCAGCACCACTACGTGCTGCGGCTGGTCGATCCGCCGGACGGCCCGCCGCCGCTGCCGCGGCACAGCATCGTCGTCTCGCGCGGCCCGTTCGACGTGGCCGGCGACATCGCCCTGATGCGCGAGCACCGGGTCGAGCGGGTGGTCTGCAAGAACGCCGGCGGCAGCGGTGCGCAGGCCAAGCTGCACGCCGCCCGCGAACTCGGGCTGCCCGTGCTGATGGTCGCGCGGCCGCCGATGCCCGCGCGCCGCGAGGTCGGCACCGTGGACGAGGTGCTGCAGTGGCTGGATGCCGGTCATGGACCGGATCCTTCGCACGACGCCTCGGCCGGCGCGAAGCGCGGCGTGTAGACCCACGGCACGCCGTCGCGCGCGATCAGCCGCGTCAGGCTGGAGCCGACGATGACGACGGTGCGCATGTCGGCCATCTCGGGCCGGGCGTCGCCCAGCGCGACGACGCGCAGGCTTTCCTCGGGCGTGGACACCGCGCGCGCGAAGATCACCGGTCGCTCGGGGTTCGCCGACGCGGCGCAGGCCTCGCGCAGCACGGCCAGCGCGCGGGCAAAGCCGCTGGGGCGCGTGGCCGAACGCGGGTTGTAGAAGGCCATCGCGAAATCGGCCTGCACCGCCAGCCGCAGCCGGCGTTCGACCAGCCCCCAGGGCTTCAGGTTGTCCGACAGGTTGATGGCGCAGAAGTCGTGGCCCAGCGGCGCGCCGGAGCGCGCCGCCGCCGCCAGCATCGCGGTGATGCCGGGCAGCACGCGCACGTCCAGCGCGCGCCAGGCGGGCGGGCCGGCCTCCATCGCCTCGAAGACGGCCGAGGCCATCGCGAAGACGCCCGGATCGCCCGAGGACACGACGACCACGCGCCGGCCCGCCTCGGCCAGTTGCAGCGCATGCGTCGCGCGCTCGAGTTCGACGCGGTTGTCGCTGGCATGCCGCGCGAGGTCAGCGCGCGGTTCGACGCGGGCGACGTAGGGGCCGTAGCCGACCACGTCGGTCGCGGCGGCCAGCGCCGCCGTCACCTCGGGCGTCACCGAAGACGCGCCGCCCGGCCCGAGGCCGGCGATGGTCAGCGTGCCGCGGACGGGCGTGTCGCAGGCGGGGCCGCTCACGCTTCGCTCCCGGCGCGCGGCGGCGCGGTCGGGCCAGGGCCACGCGCCGCAGGGTCGGCGCCGACATCGTGTGCGCGGACGGCGGTCAGCACCTGGCCGACGATCAGGATGGACGGGCTGCGCATCTGCCAAGCCGCGGCCTCGTCGACCAGGCGGCCCAGCGTGCTGACCAGCCGCCGCTCGCCGCCGCCGCTGACGTCCTGGACCAGCGCGGCGGGGGTGTCGGCGCCGAGCGCGCCGAGCAGCCCGGCCTGGATCGCCGGCAGCCGCTGCATCGCCATGTAGACCACCAGCGTCAGCCCCTGCGCCGCCGCCGCGGCCAGCGTCGGCCAGTCGAGCTCGGCCTGGGCCTGGCCGGCGTGGCCGGTCACCAGCAGCACGCCGTGGGCATGGTCGCGGTGCGTCCAGGGGACGCCCAGCGCGGTGGCGGCGGCCAGGCCCGACGAGATGCCGTTGACCACCCGCACCGCGATGCCGGCGGCGCGCAGGTGCTCGGCTTCCTCGCCGCCGCGGCCGAAGACGAACGGGTCGCCGCCCTTGAGCCGCACCACCGTCTCGCCGCGCCGCGCCTCGGCGACCATCAGCTCGTGGATGAAGGACTGCGGCGTGCTGCGGCAGCCGCCGCGCTTGCCGACGTGCACGATGCGCGCGCCGCGCCGTGCGTAGCGCAGCACGCCGGCGCCGACCAGGTCATCGACGAGCAGCATGGTGGCCTGGCGGATGGCCTTGACGGCCTGCACGGTCAGCAGGTCCGGGTCGCCCGGGCCGGCGCCGACCAGGCTGACGCTGCCCGGCGTGGCACCACTGCTCACGGGACGACCCTCCGCGCTGCGCGCTGCGGGATTCGCGTTTGGGAGCGGCCCGGCGCGCACATCGGAGTTCCTTCGGGCTTCGCCCTCCGGGATTCGCGCTTGGGAGCGGCCCGGTGCGCTCATGGCCGCCGCCCACGCCCATGCACCAGCACGATCGAGAAGTACGGCGTCACGCGGCCGTCGACCTGCGCGAGCCGCATCACGGTCTGGCCCGGCATGGTGGCGAATTCGACCAGCCAGGCCTCGTCCAGCCGGCCGGCGGTGGCCAGCGCGCGCCGCACCTTGTCGAGGTGACGGCCGATCTTCATCACCACCAGCGCATCGCAGTCGGCCATGTGGCGCGCCAGCCGGGCCTCGGGCAGCGTGCCCATCAGCACGGTCAGCACGTCGTCGCCCCAGGTGATCGGCTGGCCGGTGACCGTCCACGCACCCGACATGCCGGTGACCGCCGGCACCACCTGCACCGGGTGCGTCTCGACCAGCCGGGTGTAGAGGTGCATGAACGAGCCGTAGAAGAACGGGTCGCCCTCGCACAGCACGACCACGTCGTGGCCGGCGTCCGACAGCGCGCGCAGGTGGGCGGCGCATTCGGCGTAGAAGGCCGACAGCTGCCGGTTGTAGGCTGGGTCGTCCACCGGGATCTCGGTGGTGACCGGGTACTCCATCGCATGCTCGACGACGCAGGCCGGCAGCAGCCCGTCGACGATGCGCCGCGCCTGGCCGGGCCGGCCGGCCTTGCGGAAATACGCGACATGCCTGGCGCTGCGCAGCAGCCGGTCGGCGCGCACCGTCATCAGATCGGGATCGCCCGGGCCGAGGCCGAGGCCATGGATCGTGCCGCACGTCTTCATTCCATCCGGCTCCCCAGCGCATTGACCGCCGCCACCGCAATCGCGCTGCCGCCGAGCCGGCCGGCCACCGTGCAGCAGGGCACGGGCTGCTCGGCCCACAGCGCTTCCTTCGACTCGGCCGCACCGACGAAGCCGACCGGGCAACCGATGATCGCCGCCGGCCGCGGGCAGGCCGGGTCCTGCAGCATGTTGAGCAGGTGGAACAACGCGGTCGGCGCATTGCCGATCACGACCACCGCGCCGGCGAGGTGCGGCCGCCAGAGCTCCAGCGCGGCGGCGGAGCGGGTGGTCGAGAGCGCCGCGGCCAGCGCCGGCACGCGCGCATCGTGCAGCGTGCACAGCAGCTCGTTGCCGCGCGGCAGGCGCGCGCGCGTCACGCCCTGGCTGACCATGCACGCGTCGCACAGGATGGTCGCGCCGGCCTCGAGCGCCGCGCGCGCCTCCGGCACGAAGCCGGGCGAAAAGCGCAGCTGCACCTCCAGCCCGACCAGGCCGGCGGCGTGGATCATGCGCACCGCCACCGGCTCCTCGTCGGCATCGAAGCGCGCGAGATCGGCCTCGGCGCGGATCATCGCGAAGGAGCGTCGGTAGATGGCCGCGCCATCGGTTTCGTAGACGTGCATCAGGGGGTTCCGATCAGCGAGGGCAGGTCGTCGGGCGACAGCCCGGTGCGGGCCGGCGCATCGCCCGCACGGCCGCCGCGCACGAGGTCGAAGCGGCCGTCGCGGCCGACCAGCGTGAGGTCGGCCGGCCGGGCGCGGGCGCAGCCCTTGGCGCAGCCGGAGACGTGCAGGCTGCGCGGCGCGCCAGGCGCGAGCGTGGCCAGCATCGGCGCCAGCGCGCGGGCCAGCGCGCGCGTGGGCACCGTGGCCGAGGTGCACGCGGGCGCGCCGGGACAGGCGTCGATGCGCCGCAGCGGGTCGTTGGCGGCGCTCAGGAAGCCGGGCGCCTCGACCCAATGGCCGGCTTCCAGGATCAGCGTGCGCTCCGGCGTCAGGCGCAGCGCCGCGGCGCCGCTGTCGCGCAGCAGCCGGTCCAGCGCCGAGGCCTCGATCCGGCCGAAGGCGACGCCGTAGACCGGGCCGAGGGCCGACGGGCCGGGGTCGGGCAGCGCGGCCGCCGGGGCCGGCGCTTCGAGCGGCGCGACATCGCGCGGAAGGGCATCGGTGGCGAGGTGGCGCCGCATGCGCCGCGGCGCGGCGTCGGACGATCCGGCGGTAGCAGCGAACCAGTCGGCCAGCGCCAGCGCCGCCTCGACGGCGCCCGAGCGCGTGACCGGATGGCCGGCCGCCGCACCGTCGGCGCGCACGATCAGTCCGCCCGAGGCGGCGCGTTCGATGCGCACGTCGGCCGGGGCCTCGGCGAGCACCGGGGCCGGCCCCGCATCGACCGCGAAGCCGAACTTGGCCGGCAGGGCGGGCAGCTCGCCGAGCCGGGCCGCCAGTTCGACGGCGATGCGCTCGGTCGCGTCGCCCGGCTGCCAGCCGGGCGCGACCAGCAGTGCGGGGCGAGCCTCCTGCGCCGGGTCGGCAGCCAGCAGTCCCAGGCCGCGGAGCGCGGCTACCACGGCGCCGTGGTCCTGCGGGGCCACGCCGCGCAGCTGCAGGCCGGCGCGGCTGGTCAGGTCGATGTGCCCCGAACCCCGGCGCTGCGCGAGTTCGCACAGCCCGAGCGCCTGCGCGAGCGTCAGCCGCGCGAGGGGCGGCCGCACGCGCACCAGCAGGCCGTCGCCCGCGGCCATCGGGCGGTGCGCGCCGGGGCACCAGCCGCGCACGCCGGGGCGTGCGGCCGGCGCATCGGCCGGCGGCGGGGGAGCGACGGCCGGGCGGGTCATGCGCGCAGGCACCGGTCCAGCAGGCCGGGGTCGAGGTGGCGCTCCACGAGGTCGGCCACGCCGTCGAGCGTGGCGTCGAGCTCGACGGCCGCCGCGCCGAACAGCGCGCGCAGCACCGCGCCCGACTCGAACAGGCCGTGCGCATAGACGCCCACCACCGGGCCGCGCTGCCAGCCGATGACGCTGCCGTCGTCGGCGCGCAGCGCGGGCATCGTTGCGGCGGGCGGCCCGTCGACCGGCTCGGTCGCCCCGACCGCCTCGGTGCAGCCGGTGCGGATCTCGTACGCCGGCGCCTCGATGCCGGCCAGCGCCTGCCACGGCGGCTGCAGCGCCGCGAAGCGCACCCGCACCGCCAGCACCCGCTTGGGCGCCGCGTAGCGCGTCTCAAGCGGCAGCAGGCCGAGGCCGGGCACGCTGCCGGGCCGCCCGTCCAAGCCCTGCGGATCGTGCAGCCAGCGGCCCAGCATCTGCAGGCCGCCGCAGATGCCCAGCACCCGCTTGCCCTGCGCCGCATGGCGCGAGATCGCGGCATCGAGCCCGCGCTCGCGCAGCCACTGCAGGTCGCCGCTGACCTGCTTGGAGCCGGGCAGCACGATCCAGTCCGCCGCCTCCAGCGCAGCGGCGTCGCGGGCCCAGCTCAGGCGCAGCCCGGGCACCCGGCGCAGCGGCTGGAATTCGTCGAGGTTGCTCAGGCGCGGCCAGGCGACGATCGCGACGCGCAGCACTGGCGCCGTGCCGTCGCCGGTCGCGGCGGCATCGAAGACGCCGTCCTCGTCCGGCAGGCCGTGGTCGCGCTGCATCGGCAGCACGCCGACGACGGGCACGCCGGTCAGCGCCCGCAGGCGCTGCGGGCCGGGCGCGAGCAGCGCCGCGTCGCCGCGGAACTTGTTGAGCACGAAGCCGGCCAGCGTGGGCCGCAGGTCGTCGGGCAGCAGCGCCCAGGTGCCGTGGAGGTGGGCGAAGGCGCCGCCGCGGTCGATGTCGGCGACGACCAGGCTGGCGAAGGCGCCGGCCGCCTGCGCCCAGCGCGCGGTGCCGAGGTTGACGTAGTCGTGCTCGGCGAGGTTGATCTCGGCCGGCGAGCCCGCGCCCTCGATCACCAGCAGTTCATGCCGGGCCTGCAGGCGCGTGAAGCTCTCGCGCGCCGCGACGGCCAGCCGGGCACTGCGCTCGCGCCACGGCAGCCGCGACAGGTCGTCGTCTACCCGACCCTGCAGCACCACCTGGCTGGCGGTGTCGCCCTCGGGCTTGAGCAGCACCGGGTTCATGTCGACCGTCGGCACGACGCGCGCCGCCAACGCCTGGAAATACTGCGCCGTGCCGATCTCGCCGAAGCCACCATCCGGCCCCGGCACGACGCGCGCGTTGTTGCTCATGTTCTGCGCCTTGAAGGGCGCCACGTCGATGCCGCGCCGGGCCGCCCAGCGGCACAGGGCGGTGGCCAGCAGGCTCTTGCCGGCGCCGCTGCTGCTGCCCCAGACCATCAGGCTGCGCGTCATGCCGCGCCTCCTGAGGGGTGGGGATCGGGCGGCAGTGCGACCGCGGCCGGCAGCCGCCAGCACTCGCCGTGCCGCGGCGCGGCGGGCCATTGGTCGGCGCGCACCGGCAGCGCCTGCCCCGCGGCCAGCCAGCGCCGCGCCAGCATCCAGCCGGCGTGCGCGACGACGACCACCGGCGCGGCCGCCGTTCGCCAGCAGGCGACGCGCGCGAACAGCTGCGCTAGGCTTTCCCCGCCGCCGGGGCGGTGCGGCAGGAAGTCGGCGCACCAGGCGTCGACCTCGGCGCGCGGGATCTGCGACCAGGCCAGGCCGTCCCAGCCGCCGAAATCCATCTCCAGCAGTTCGGGCCGCCGCTCGTGCCGCCAGCCCCAGCGCCGCAGCCACTGCCCGACCGCGGCACAGCGGCGCAGCGGCGAGGTCAGCACCCGGCGCGGCAGGCCGTGCCGGCGGGCACTGCGGCGGATGCGGTGCGCGAGGCGCTTGGCGCGCCGCTGGTCGACGCCGAGGTCGCAGCGGCCGATGCAGCGGCCGGCCGCGTCGTGGGCGTGCGGGTGGCGCCAGACCCACAGCTCGGGCTCAGCCATGGCCGCCTGCCATCCACGACGCCCCTGCCAGCCATGCCAGCAGGCCGGCCAGCTCGACGATCTGCTGCGTCGCGCCCAGCGTGTCGCCGGTGAAGCCGCCGAGGCGGCGGCGCAGCCAGCGCGCGCACCACCCCGTGGCCGCGGCGCAGGCGGCCAGCGCGGCCAGCGTCGCCGCGAGCGACGCGGTCCATGGGCCCGCCGCCGTCGCAGCGGCCACCGACGCGGCGCCCGCGCTCGCGACGCCGACCCATAGCAGCGCGACCGCCACGCCGCCGCCGCTGGTGCGCGTCGCCAGCGGCTTGGCCTTGGCGTGCTCGGCATCGCCGGCATAGGGCAGGCGCCACACCAGCACCACCGGCGCGGCGCGCGAGACCGCGTGTGACCAGACCAGCGCGACGGCCGCCCAGGCCGCGCCGCCGGTCGGCACGGCCGCCGCCAGCGCCGCCACCACCGCCACCTTCAGCAGCAGCGCCAGCACCAGCGCCACCGCGCCGTAGCTGCCGATGCGCGAATCCTTCATGATCGCCAGCGCCCGCTCGCGGCCGACCGCGCCGCCGAGCGCATCGCAGGTATCGGCCAGGCCGTCCTCGTGGAAGGCGCCGGTCAGCCAGACCGTCGCGACCAGGCTGAGCGCCGCAGCCACCAGCGGCGGCCACAGCTGCAGCGCCAGCCACAGCACCGCCGCCGCCCAGGCGCCGACGCAGGCGCCGACCAGCGGAAAGTGGCGCAGGCAGGCCTGCAGCCACGCCGGCTCGAAGCCCAGCCGGCGCGGCACCGGCACGCGCGTCAGGAACTGCAGCGCGACGAGGAACAGGCGCAGCTCGTGCGTCATCGCGGCGCGGGGGCTGCGGCTTCGGCGTCGGAGGCCCGGCTGACGCCGGCCGACTCGAAGCTGGCCATCTCGTCCAGCAACCGGCAGGCCGATTCGAGCAGCGGCCAGGCCAGCGCCGCGCCCGAGCCCTCGCCCAGCCGCAGGCCCAGGTGCAGCAGCGGCGTCGCCTCCAGGCTGCGCAGCATCAGGGCGTGGCCGGCTTCCTCCGAGCAATGCGCGAAGACGCAGCGCGAGCGCACCGCCGGCTGCAGCCGGGCCGCGACGAGGACGGCACTGCTGGCGATGAAGCCGTCGACGACGATCACGCGGTCATCCAGCGCCGCCTGCAGCACCGCGCCGACCATCATCGCGATCTCGAAGCCGCCGAAGGCGGCCAGCGCGGCGAGCGGCGCAGTCGCCTGCGGATGCCGCCCCAGCACCTCGCGCAGCACCTGCTGCTTGCGCGCCAGCGCGGCATCGTCCAGGCCGGTGCCGCGGCCGGCGCAGTTTTCGATCGGCTGATCGGTCAGGCGCGCCAGCAGCAGCGCGGCGGCCGAGGTGTTGCCGATGCCCATCTCGCCGAGCAGCAGCGCATTGCCCGGCAGCGCCTGCACTACCTCGCGGCCGGCCGCGATCGCGGCGGTGCATTGCGTGTCGCTCATCGCCGGGCCGACCAGCGCATCGGCGGTGCCGGGGCCGATCTTGCGCTGCAGCAGGCCAGGCCGCGGCGCGAAGTCGTGGCGAACGCCGGCGTCGACCACCGTCAGGTTCAGCCCATGCTGGCGGGCCAGCACGCTGACCGCCGCGCCGCCGGCGAGGAAGTTCTCCACCATCTGCCAGGTCACGTCGCTCGGATAGGCGGAGACGCCGCGCGCCGCCAGGCCGTGGTCGCCGGCGAAGACCACGAGCTGCGGCTGCGCCAGCCGCGGCCGCTCGCTGCCGAGGATGCAGCCGAGCTGCACCGCCAGCGCCTCCAGCCGGCCCAGCGAGCCGGGCGGCTTGGTCTTGCCGTCGATGCGGGCCTGCAGCGCGCGGCGCAGCGCGGCGTCGTTCGGTTCGGGGATGGCGGGGATAGTCATGGATGCGGCGCGTCGGCGCAGGGGGAGAGAGCTTGGGGATCGGCAGCGAGCCGGCGCAGGACGCCCAGCAGCGCATCGAGCGCCGCCGGCGGCTGCGCCGAGACGCGCATCCAGCCGGGCAGACCGAGCGAGGTGGTGTCGCGCACCGCCAGGCCGTGGCGGCGCAGCGCCTCGGCGCGCAGCGCGGCGGGACGGCGGGCGCAGAGGAAGGGCGTCACGCTGGGCGCCGGCTGCAGGCCCAGCCCGGCCAGCCCGGCGCGCAGCGAGGCCGTCCAGATGCCTAGCGTCTGCCGCGCCTCGGCCAGCCAGGCCTGGCTTGCGGCGTCGGTCCAGCATTCGAGGAGTGCGACCGCATGGGCGCCGAGCGGCCACGAGGGTTCGGCGGCCTGCAGCGCCTCGCACCAGGCCTGCAGCGGCCAGGGCGCGTCGGCCGGCGCGATGGCATAGGCGCCGCGGATGCCGGGCAGGCCCAGCGCCTTGTTCGGGCTGTAGAGCTGGAAGACGGCATCGCCCGCCGCACCGGACCAGCGCGGCGCGCCGGACAGGCGCAGCGGCGCATAGGCGGCGTCCAGCACCGTCGGCACGGCGGCCGGGTCGGGTGGCGGCGGGCCGTCCTGGCCCAGCGGGCTGCCTGGGTCGGCGCACCAGCGCAGCGTGGCAGTGTCCGCATCGGCGTCGACCACCGCGCGGCCGCAGGCCCGGGCCGCGACGGCGTAATCGCCGTAGGCCAGTGCGGGCGCGGCGACCGGCCCGGGCATCTGCCGCTGGCCGACCGCCGTGATGCGCTGGATGAATTCGCTGGCGCTGGCGGCGAACAGGAGGCGCCGCGGCGCGACGCCGTGCCAGGCCGCGAGGCGCTCGCGCAGCGCGTGGTAGCCGGGGTCGGGATAGCGGCTCGCATCGACGCGGGCCAGCGCCTGCAGCGCCTGCGGGCAGGGGCCGGCGGCGTTGACGTTCGTGGAGAAATCCCAGCGCACCGGCCCCAGCGCATCGGGGCCGCCGTGCGGGCGGATGAGGGCGTTGGTCGTCACAGCGTTCGCCCCGCACACGCCACGACCGCCACCGCCATCGCCAGCCAGGCGGCCCGCGCGGCCAGGCGCAGCGCCGTCGCCGTCCCGGCCGCCGACGGCGACGGCGCGTCCGCATTCAGCGCATAGACACCCGGCTTGCGCAGCCGCACGCCCAGGCGCAGCGCCATCGCGCCCATCGGCCAGCCGCCGTTGGGCGAGGGCGTGCGGCCGGCTTCGGCGCGCAGCCGCCGCAGCTTGCGCCAGCCGGGCGCTAGCAGCAGCGCCGTCAGGCGCGCCGGCAGCCAGGACAGCAGGTCGTCGGCACGCGCGGCCCATTTGCCGGCCCATTCGTAGCGGCCGCGGTAGCCCCACATCGCATCGGCGGTGTTGGCGAAGCGGTAGACCACCGCGCCGGGCAGGCCGGCGACCGCGAACCAGAACAGCGGCGCGACCACCGAATCGTTCAGGTTCTCGGCCAGCGTCTCGATCGCCGTCTCGCGGACCCCGTCGGCGTCCATCGCGCTGACGTCGCGGCTGGCCAGGTGCGATACCCGCTCGCGGCCGGCGCCCAGCGACTGCGCCAGCGCCTGCTCGACCGCCCGGACCTCGTCGCGCAGCATCCGCCAGGCAAAACAGGGCTTGAGCACCAGTGCGAGCAGCAGCACGCCGACGGCCGGCGGCAGCGCGGCGAACGCACCTTCGACGGCATGCGCCCCCAGGCCCAGCGCCGTGGCGATCAGCCCCCAGGCCAGCGCGCCGCCGATCAAGGCCGGCACGCGGCGCCAGGCGCTGAGCCGCCGGCCGAGCGGCCCCAGCAGCCGGCCGAGCCAGGCGACCGGGTGCACCGCGTTGGGCGGCTCGCCGAAGGAGGCGTCCAGCATCCAGGCGATTAGCAGGGCGGCGGGCATCACGCGGTGGCTCGTCTAGGGCAATCTTCAGGCGAACTTCGGGCGCACTTCAGGCGATCGCCGCCGGCAGGCAGGGCGGCAGCTTCGCGACGATGCCGCTGCGCAGCCGCGGCGGCCGCTCGCTGCGCGGCAGCTCGCCGTCGGCGCGCTGCGCATGCAGGCGGGCGCAGGTCAGCAGCTGCGCGGCGGTCTCGGCCTCGGCAGCCAGGTCGCCGAACAGGTAGCTCGGCTTGCCCGGCGCCTGCAGCGCGACGGTGCAGGACCGGTTGCAGACGCTCAGGCAGGCGATGCCGCGCACCTGCAGCCCGGCGCCGCGTTCGCCGGCGTGCAGCGAACGGACGGCGTCGAGCAAGGCCTGTCCAGCCGGCGGCAGCTCGCGTGGCGCGCCGGCGGGGCGGCAGGTGGTGCAGACGATCAGTTCGGTGGGCGGGGTATCGGGCATGGTCATGCGCTCGGTCGGTTCGGTTGGGCGGTGGCGCGGCGCGTCATTCGGGCCGGCTGGCGCGGCGGTAGTCGGCGCCCCAGCGGCGCGCCCAGTCGCTGCAGCGGCCGATGGCCAGCGCCGGGTCGTCGAAATCGACGACGACGATGCGCTGCGCGGCCGACGGCGCGGCCGGCTGCTCCAGCGTGCGGCCGTCGCTCAGCAGCCACAGCCAGGACTCGACCGGGCCGTGGCGACGCGCCACGCGGCGCAGCAGCGCCTCGGCGCGCGCCAGCGCCTGCGCCAGCGGCGTGCCGCCACCGCCGCCCAGCGGCCGCAGCTGCGCGCTGCCGGCGGCGCGGGCGCGGCCGGGCGGCAGCCGCAGGTCCACGCCCCCTCCGCCGAAGCACAGCAGCGCCACGTCGTCGCCGGCGCGCGCCGCGTGTTCGATCAGCCACTGCGCATGCCCCTTGGCCAGCGCCAGCCGCCCGCCGCGGCGCATCGAGCCCGAGGTGTCGAGCACGATCAGGTGCAGGCGCGCCGGCTGCGCGCGCCGCGGCGGATGGCGCAGGTGCGCGGCCTGCAGCGGCTGCGCGCCCTTGGCGATCAGCGTCGGCAGCCAGGCGATCGGGACGTGCGCCGGCGGCGCCGCGTCGCGCGTCGTGGCGGTCTGCAGCCGGGGAGGCGGGGCCGGCCACCGCAGGCCGCCGGGCCCGGGACGCGGCCGGCGGCTGCGGTGGCTCAGGCTTTTTTTTCATGCCAGCCTCCCAGAGACAGCACGCGCGTGGTGGCTTCGGGGCGCGGCGGCAGCGCGCCCCAATCTCCCTCCGGTGCCGGGT
>DATMJX010000314.1:0-7853 GCA_035553715.1 Methylibium sp. | reverse complement strand
ACGTTGTGACGTCCGCGTTCAGGTCTGCCGGTCAGCGCTGCTCGGCGTTGCGGCTATTGTTCGTGCAGGACGATGTCGCGGACCGCATGATTGAGATCATCGCTGGCGCCGCAGCTGAACTGAAGGTTGGCGATCCGCGCGATCCGGCGATCCAGGTCGGGCCGGTGATCGACGTCGAGGCGAAACAGCGTCTCGATGCGCATATCGCGCGGATGAAGACCGCCGCACGCGTTCACTTCGCGGGCGAAGCGCCTGTCTCAGGCCACTTCGTCGCGCCGCATATCTTCGAGTTGGAAAACGCGGAGCAGCTCACAGAAGAGGTGTTCGGCCCGATCCTGCATGTGGTGCGCTACAAGGCGGCGGATTTCGAGCATGTGCTGCAATCGATCGCCACCAGCGGCTACGGGCTGACGCTCGGAATTCACTCGCGCATCGACGATACCGTCGAGACAACCGTGGAGCGGCTGGCGGTGGGCAATGTCTACGTCAACCGCAACATGATCGGCGCGGTGGTCGGCGTCCAGCCCTTCGGTGGCGAGGGCTTGAGCGGCACCGGCCCGAAGGCCGGCGGGCCGCTGTACCTGCTGCGCTTCGTGGCCGAGCAGACCGTGACGGTCAACACCGCGGCGGCCGGCGGCAACGCGGCCTTGCTGGCCGGCGGTCCCTGAGCACGACGGGGCTGACGCGGCGCGTCGCGCCTGTAAGCGTTTGCACGGCGAGCGCCTGTCGTGGATGACACCCGGGCGTGACATCGGCCACGAAGCGCCGGGCCGGCTTGCGGGTTCGCCCAGGGCGCGCCGCGGCTGGCATGCAAGCTGCGAGGGGCGCTCATCCCCTGTCCCGAGGAGCGAGCATGTCATCGAGTGGCAAGTCCCGACCGACCCTGCGCAGTGCCCGCGGAACGGCCACCGCCGGCGCGACGATGTGCTCGGTGCTGCGCCTCGCGGCGCGGGACCGGCTGGCCCGGGCGGCGGCGCCGGGCTGGCTCGACGGGCTGCGGCGCGCGCTGCGCGCGGCCGGCCCGACGGCCCACGCCAGCCCGCTGCACGCGATGCTGTGCGACTTCCCGGCCAGCGAACTGCGGCCCGGACGATGAGCATGTCGGCCCCGTTGCGCTTCGTGCTGCGGGCCGGTGCCGCGGGCACGGCGCAGGCCGGCGCCGGCGCTGCGGCGCCGACGCTCACGCGCGCCCAGGTCCTGCCGCTGCGCCATGCGCCGAGGCAGTTGGAATTGCCGCTGACGTCCGCGCCGACGGCGCCGGCACGTCAGAGCCGATTGCGGACCGGTTGACGTCCACGGGGGAGCGGGCGGGTCGGGGTCGATGAGAGCGAGCCCCTGACCACCACGTCCCGCTCTCCCCTTTTTTTCCCCGCCCCGGTCTGCGCGAGCCCGCTGCGGGCGCCTGGCGGACTAGCCGTGCGCGAGATCGGTGCCGGCGTGGCCGGCCAGGTGCCGGTCCAGGCAGGCGAGCAGGTCGGCGAGGTCGACCGGCTTGGTCAGGTAGTCGTCGAAGCCCTGCGCGCGCGCGAAGCGCACGTGCTCGGGCAGCGCGTCGGCCGACAGCGCGATGCGCGGCACGCCGGCGAGCGCCGGCTCGTTGCGCAGCGCGGCGAGCACGTCCACGCCGGTCATGTCGCCCAGGTGCATGTCGATCAGCATCAGGTCCGGCGGCGTCGCGCGGGCGCTGGCGATCGCCTCGCGGCCGTTGCGTGCGATGCGCAGCTCGCAGCCGCGCCGGCCGAGCAGCAGCTGGCGCACCAGCTCGACATTGAGCTCGTTGTCCTCGGCGTACAGCACGCTGTGCGGCGTGCACGCGCAGGCGCCGGGCCGTGCGGGCACGGGCGCCGGGCTCGGTAGCACGGCCGCGCGCGGCAGCGTCAGCGCGAAGGTCGAGCCCGCGCCAGCGCGGCTCGTGACCTCGATGTCGCCCCCCATCAGGTGCATCAGGCGCCGCGAGATCGCCAGGCCCAGCCCGGTGCCCTCGATGCCGAGCCGCTCGGCGCCGAGGCGGTTGAAAGGCTCGAACAGATGGGCCAGCTGCTGCGGCCCGAGGCCGTGCCCGGTGTCGCTGACGGCCAGGCGCACCGTCGTGGCGTCGGGCGCGCCGACCTCGACCACGACCTCGCCGCCCGGGCGGTTGTACTTGATCGCGTTGCCGAGCAGGTTGGCCAGCACCTGGCGCAGCCGGATCGGGTCGGCCAGCACCCGCAGCGGCTCGGTTGCGGGCTGCTGCCGCAGCGTCACGCCGCTGGCGCGCGCGGTCGGCGCGACCAGCGCCAGCGCCTCGTCGACCAGCGGCGTGACCGCCAGCGCCTGGGGCGCCAGCGGCAGGTTGCCCGATTCGATGCGCGACAGGTCGAGCACGTCCCCGATCATCGCCAGCAGGTGCTGGCCGGCGCGCTCGATGTGACCGACGCGGGTGCGCTGCTCGGCGGCCAGCGGCGCGGCCTTGTCGGCCAGCAGCAGCTGCGCGAAGCCGAGCACCGCGTTCAGCGGGGTGCGCAGCTCGTGGCTCATGCGCGAGAGGAACTCGGTCTTGGCCGCGTTGGCCTGGGCCGCGGCCTGGGCCTCGACGAGCGCGGCGTCGTAGCGCTTGCGCGCCGTGATGTCGTGCACATAGCCGTGCCACAGCGTCGAGCCGTCGGCGAGCCGCTCCGGGCTGCCCTGGCCCTCGAGCCAGCGCCGGCCGCCGCGGGGCAGCTCGACCTCGAACTCGGCCAGCCAGGGGCGCAGCTCGCGCGAGCCGTTCAGCAGGGCCTCCCAGACATGCCGGCGCTGTGCCGGCACGATGCGCTGGAGCAACAGCCGCGCATCACGGCGCACCCGGCCGTCGGGCTCGAGCTCGAACAGCTCGCGCAGCGCCGCGCTCGCGTAGGGCAGGCTCGGGCGCCGGGCGGCATCGATGCGGAACTGCAGCAGCACGCCGGGGACGCGGCTCGCAAGCTTGCTGAACATCGCCTCGCGCTCGCGCAGTGCCGCCTCGGCGCGCTTGCGCTGGTCGATGTCGAGCACGAAGGTGACCGTGTGGTCGAAGGCGCCGGCGGCGTCGAACACCGGCGTCACCGACAGCTGCACCCACAGCGCGCTGCCGTCGGCGCGCAGGTAGCGCTTCTCGAAGCCGCAGTCGCCGCCCGTGCCGGCGAGCATGCGCTCGAACTCGGCCCGGCCGATCTCGAGGTCGTCGGGGTGGGTGACGTCGCGGTAGTGCCGCCCGAGCAGCTGCTCGCGCGGGCGCCCGAGCATCGCGCACAGCCGCGCGTTGACCTCGCGGAAGCACCCGTCCGGGCCGACCTGCGCGAGCCCGACGCCGGCGCGCTCGAAGCCGATGCGCCAGCGTTCGTCGCTCTCGCGCAGCGCGGCCTCGGCGGCGCGGCGGCGGCGGTCGAGCTGCACCGCCGCGACGATGCCGGCCATGCTCTGCCACAGCGGCTCGAGCCGCTCGACCAGCGCCGGGTCGTAGCCCGGTCGCCGGTTGGCCAGCGCGACCATGCCGACCATGCGGCCGCCGTAGTGCAGCGGCATGCCGAGGAAGGTGTGCAGCGGCGTGTGGCCCCGGGGCAGCCCGCCGCCGCTGCGCGGATCGTTCGGCGCGTCGTTGGCGATCACCGGCGCGCCGCTCGTCAGCGCGGCGCCGAACAGGGTCTTGAGGTTGCGGAACTCGATGCCCTGGCGCCGCTCGCGCTCGACCATCGCCCGGGTCGGCTCGTCCCAGGCGATGTTGGTCATCGTGAAGACCTTCAGGAAGGGCGCGCCGGCCGCGTCGTGCCAGACCTCGGCGATGAAGCCGTATTCGCTGGCGCCGACCGCGAGCAGCTCGGGCAGCAGCGCGTCGAACACGCGGTGCGGCTCGTCGCTGCCGATCAGGCTCGACTGGATGCGCCGGATCAGCGGCCCGAGGTCGTCGATCGTGGCAGGGGACGGGGCGGAGGACACGGTGCGGCTCGCTGCGAGACCATCCTAAGCCATCGCCCGCGGGCCCGGCCCGTGCGGGAGGCCAAGGCGGTGCCGACGCACGGGTGCGCGGCGCGTGAAAACTCGCATGGCCCGCCCCCTTCCCTGCAAGGGCCGCCGCGCGAGCGGCGCGTATGCTGGCGGCACACTCGCACCCCGACCATGGCCATCGACCCCGCCCTGCGCTCCCTCGACATCGATCTGCCGGCCTGCCCGCAGACGCTCGTGCAGCTGTCGCTGCTGATGCACGACGAAGATGCCAACCTGCAGTCGATCAGCGCGCTGATCGAGCGCGACATGGCGCTCGCCGCGGCGGTGGTGCGTACCGTCAACTCGGCGCTGTTCGGGCTGCTGCGGCGCGTCGAGTCGGTGCCCGAGGCGGTTCGCTACCTCGGCACCCGCGAGGTCTCGGCGCTGACCTTCGAGCTCGGCCTGCGCGGCGCCTTCCCGCCGAGCCCGACGCTGACCGCGCTGTGGGACCGCGCCGGGCGGCGCGGCCTTGCGATGGGCCGTGCCGCGCCGGCGCTCGACATCGACCCCTGGCTGGCGCACACCGCCGGGCTGTTCGCCG
Organism: Methylibium sp.; assembly: GCA_035553715.1. Classification (GTDB taxonomy): domain Bacteria; phylum Pseudomonadota; class Gammaproteobacteria; order Burkholderiales; family Burkholderiaceae_C; genus Methylibium. The sequence goes on along the minus strand of DATMJX010000314.1, from coordinate 3,331 downwards.
AGGGCGGCCAGGCCGCGCTGATCGCACACGACGCGCCGGGCTATGCGGCGATCGCCGCGGCCCAGCCCGACGAGCTGCTGCGCCTCGACGCCGAGACCGCCACCTACGGCCTGAACCACGCCGCGCTCGGCGGCGCGCTGTGCCAGTCCTGGGGGCTGGCCGGCGACGTCGCCGCGAGCGTGCGGCTGCGCCCGCTGGCGCTGCGTACGCTGGCCAACGCGATGGGCGCGCAGACCGGCTTCGTGCCCGACGACACCGAGGCCGAGTGGGCGATGGAGCCGCTGTCGGTGCAACGCCTGCTGGCGCTCGGCGCGGTCGTCGATGCGGCCCTCGCCGGCGGCAACGAGGTCGTGCTGGCCCACTGCAGCGTCGCGCTGGCGCCCAGCGCCGGGCTCGACCCCGAGCAGCTGCAGGAGGCCGCGGCGAGCAGCGTCGCGCGTCTGCCGCGCGCCTGAGCGCCTCAGGCCGACTGCGTGCGCAGCACCGCCAGCAGCACGCTGGCGGTCAGCGGCTTGACGAGGAAGGCGTCGCAGCCGGCCAGCCGGGCGCGGGCGCGCTCCGCCGGGCTCGCGCGCCCGCTGACGATCGCGACCGCCGGCGCCGGCGTGCCGGCCGCCTTCAGGTGCCGGCACAGCGCCGGGCCGTCGAGCCCGGGTAGATCGGCGTCGACGAACACCAGCCGCAGCGTCTGCCGCTGCGCGCGCTCAAGCGCCTCGCGGCCGTCGGCTGCGACCGCGACGCGGCAGCCGTAGCGCTGCAGCTGCACCTGCAGGTAGCGGCGCGCGATGTCGCAGTCGTCGACCACCAGCACGTCGAGCGGGTAATGGGGCACCGGCTCGGCGGGATCGGAGGCCGGGGCGGCGGGGCGCGCGGCCGCTCGGGCCTGTGCCAGCGCATGCAGCGCGCGCGCGACCTGCAGCGCGTCGAGCGGGCGGCTCAGGCGCACCGGCGCGTCCGCGGGCGCCTGCGCGCCGACGAACACGCTGACGGCCACCCGCCCGCCGGCCTGCACCGCCTGCACCGCCAGCGGGTGATCGGCGTCGACCACGCAGCAGTCGGCCTCGGCCAGCGTGGCGACCGGCTCGAAGCTGGGGCCGTGGCGGGCCGACAGCCGCAGGAAGCCCTCCAGCGCCTGGCGCTCGAAGGCGCCGAAGCCCTGGATCGCGACGCGCAGCGGCGTGGCGGCGGGCGACGAGGGGCTCGGTGAGGCGCTCATGCGCTCATGCTCCGGGGGCGCGGCGCGCGCGGCAATCCCGCAAGGCGATGCGGCGGCGCTAGCATCGAATTCCGTCACGAAACCGACCCGCAACGCCGCCGCCATGAGCACCGTGTACGACTTCGAGGCCCGCCGGATCACCGGCGAGCCGCTGTCGCTGGCCGACTGGCGCGCCCGCGTGCTGCTGATCGTCAACACCGCCAGCGCCTGCGGCTTCACGCCGCAGTTCGCCGGCCTCGAGGCGCTGTGGCAGGACTACGGCGAGCGCGGCCTGACCGTGATCGGCTTCCCGTGCAACCAGTTCGGCGGCCAGGACCCGGGCAGTCCCGCCGAGATCGCGAGCTTCTGCGAGCAGCACTACGGCGTGAGCTTCCCGATGATGGCCAAGGTCGAGGTCAACGGCGCCGGGGCGCACCCGCTGTGGCAGTGGCTGAGCGGGGAGGCCCGCGGGCTGCTCGGCACCCGGGCGATCAAGTGGAACTTCACCAAGTTCCTGGTCGGCCGCGACGGCCGGGCGCTCCGGCGCTACGCGCCGAGCGCCAGGCCCGAGGCGCTGCGCAAGGACATCGAGGCGGCGCTGGCGGCGTGAGGCTCCGGCGCGCCGGGAGCGCTGGGCGTCTCCGGCCGGCGGCGCGGCGCCTTCGATAATCGGCCGACCCACGGAGACGACCCCCATGTTCCAGCATGTCGAGCCCTATGCCGGCGACCCGATCCTCAGCCTCAACGAGGACTTCCAGCGCGATGCGCGGCCCCACAAGGTCAACCTCAGCATCGGCATCTACTTCGACGACGCCGGGCGCATCCCGGTGCTCGACGTCGTGCGCGAGGCCGAGGCGCGCCTGCTGGCCGCCGGCGGGCCCAAGCCCTACCTGCCGATCGAGGGGGCGGCCAACTTCCGCCGCGAGGTGCAGACGCTGCTGTTCGGCGCCGACCATCCGGCGCTCGCCGCCGGGCGCGTCGCGACGCTGCAGACCGTCGGCTCCAGCGGCGGGCTGAAGGTCGGCGCCGACTTCATCGCGCGCTGGCTGCCCGGCCGCGGGGTCTGGGTCAGCGACCCGACCTGGGACAACCACCGCGCGATGTTCGAGGGCGCCGGCCTGACGGTGCAGACCTACCCCTACTACGACCCGGCGGGCGGCGGCGTGCGCTTCGAGGCGATGCTCGAGGCGCTGCGCGCGTTGCCGCCGGAGAGCGTCGTGCTGCTGCACGGCGGCTGCCACAACCCGACCGGCGTGGACCTGAGCGCGGCGCAATGGGCGGCGCTGCTGCCGCTGCTGCGCGAGCGCCGGCTGATCCCCTACGTCGACCTCGCCTACCAGGGCTTCGGCGCGGGCCTCGAGGCCGACGCGGCGGCGGTGCGCGCGCTGGCCGATGTGGGTCTGAGCGGCTTCGTCGCGAACTCCTTTTCGAAGAACATGAGCGTCTACGGCGAGCGCGTCGGCGCGCTCAGCGTGCTGTGCGCCGACGCCGACGAGGCCTCGCGCGTGCTCGGCCAGCTGCGCGCGACGGTGCGGCGCAACTACTCGAGCCCGCCGATCCACGGCGGCCAGATCGTCGCTACCGTGCTCGGCGATGCGGCGCTGCGGCTGCAATGGGACGGCGAGCTCGCCGCGATGCGCGAGCGCATGCTCGCGATGCGCCGCGCGCTGCACGACGCGCTGGCCGCGCGCCTGCCGGGCCGCGACTTCGGCTACCTGCTGACGCAGCGCGGCATGTTCAGCTACACCGGCCTGAGCCCGGCCCAGGTCGACGCGCTGCGCGAGCAGCACGCGGTCTACCTGGTGCGCTCGGGGCGGCTGTGCATCTCGGGGCTCAACCGCGGCAACGTCGAGCGCACGGCCGAGGCGATGGCGGCGGTGCTGGGGGACTGAGGCCGCGGGCCGGTGCATCCGCGCGGGCGCGGCCTGCGTAGACACCGGCATGACCGACCCGATGCGCTTTGCGAGCGGCCGCCTGCGGCGCGGCCTCGCCCTGCTGCTGGCGCTGAGCCTGCCGGCGCAGGCCGGGGCCGTGGCGCTCGAGCGGATCGTCGCGCCGGCGCACTTCCATGTCGCGGCCGGCGCGACGATCCGCTCGAGCGCCACGGCCCCGGCCTGCGCCGGCAGGCTCAGCGCC
>DATMJX010000313.1:0-11184 GCA_035553715.1 Methylibium sp. | reverse complement strand
GAGCACGAGCACGAGCACGAGCACGAGCCGGCCCGCCACCACCCCGGCATCGACCGCCACGCCCATGAGGCCGACGCGCCCGGCGTGGTCGCGGTCGATGACGGCGAGGCCGGCACACCGCCGCTGATCGACCAGCCCGCGGTGCCCGCGAGCCCGGCGCTCGCGTCGCCCGGGGCTGGCGCTTCCCCGCGGGCGGCCGCGCCGCCGGCGTGTTTCGACAGCCGCGCGCCCGTGCCGCCGGTGCCGCCGCCGCGCCGCGGCTGAGCCTCCGCCTCCCTCAGACCGGTCGTCCGCCCGTCGGCCTTGCGCCGCGCGGGCCGGGTCGACCGCCCCCATCCGCCGCGGCACGCCCGCGGCGGGGCCGGACCGTGCCTGCGTCGACGCGCGCCGGTCCGAAAGGAATGACCATGTCCATCAGCAACCGATTCCGGGCCGTCGTGCTCGCCGCCAGCCTGGCCGCCCTCGCCACGACCGCGCGCGCCGGGGGCGAACAGGCGCTCGAGCGGGTCGTCGTGCACGGCAGCGCCGCCACGACGCTCGGCATCGCCGACGCCGCCAGCGTCGGCACCGTCACCCGCGCCCAGCTCGAGGCGCGCACCGTCTACCGGCCGGCCGAGCTGCTCGAGGCCGTGCCGGGCCTGGTCGTCACCCAGCACAGCGGCGAGGGCAAGGCCACGCAGTTCTTCCTGCGCGGCTTCAACCTCGACCATGGCAGCGACCTGCGCATCACGGTCGAGGGCATGCCGGTCAACCAGCGCAGCCACGCCCATGGCCAGGGCTGGAGCGACCTGAACTTCGTCATTCCCGAGCTGACCGCCGGCCTGCGCTACCGCAAGGGCCCCTACGACGCGAGCGACGGCGACTTCGCTTCCGCCGGGGCGGTCGAGATCGACTACGTCGATGCGCTCGAGCAGGGCATCGCCAGCGTCGGCCTGGGCGAGCGGGGCTGGCGGCGCGTGCTGCTGGCCGACGCGCCGGCGCTCGGCCGCGGGCGGCTGCTGTACGCGCTCGAGGGCCTGCGCAACGACGGGCCCTGGACCCACCCCGACCGCTACCGCAAGCTCAACGGCGTGCTGCGCTGGTCCGAGGGCAGCCGCAGCGAGGGCTGGCACGCCACGCTGATGGCCTACGACGCGCGCTGGAACGCGACCGACCAGATCCCGCGGCGCGCCGTCGCGGCCGGCACGCTGGGCCGGCTCGACACGGTCGACGCGAGCGACGGCGGACGCGCGCAGCGCTACAGCCTGTCGGGCGAATGGCGCGGCACCGGCGAGGCCAGCGCGACCAAGCTCGGCGCCTACGTCGTCGCGTCCGAGCTGGCGCTGTACTCGAACTTCACCTATGCGCTCGACGACCCGCTCAACGGCGACCAGTTCGCCCAGCCCGACCGGCGCACGACGCTGGGCCTGAACGCGAGCCGGGCGCACTTCGGCACGCTGCTCGGCCGCGAGGCCGAGACCACGGTCGGCCTGCAGCTGCAGCACGACGACATCCGCAACGCGCTGCTGAAGACGCGCCAGCGCCGCACGCTCTCGACCACGCGGCGCGATCGCATCGACGAGAGCAGCCTCGGCCTGCACGCCCAGACGGTGCTGCGCTGGACGCCGACCTTGCGCACGCTGGCGGGCCTGCGCGCCGACCATTACCGCTTCGAGGTCGACAGCGACGCGCCGCTGAACTCGGGCCGCGCCAGCGACACGGTCGTGAACCCCAAGCTCGGCCTGGTGCTCGGTCCCTACGCGCAGACCGAGTTCTACGCCAACGCCGGCGGGGGTTTCCACAGCAACGACGCGCGCGGCACCGTGATCCGCGTCGACCCGGCCTCGGGCGAGCCGGCGGCGCGCGTCACGCCGCTGGCCCGCTCGCGCGGCTGGGAGCTGGGCCTGCGCAGCACGCCGTGGCCGGGGCTGCAGACCTCCTTCGTCGTCTACCGGCTCGACCTCGATTCCGAGCTGCTCTTCGTCGGCGATGCCGGCGGCACCGAGGCGAGCCGGCCGAGCCGGCGCAACGGCTTCGAGTGGGCCAGCGTCTGGAAGCCCAATGGCTGGCTGACCCTGGACGCCGATCTGGCCTATGCGCGGGCGCGCTTTCGCGACCGCGCGAGCGAGGGACGGCGCATCCCGGGCGCGGTCGAGGGCGTCGCGACGCTGGCCGCGGCGATCGACCACGGGAGCGGTTTCGGCGCGCTGCAGTGGCGCTGGTTCGGCCCGCGTCCGCTGGTCGAGGATGGCTCGGTGCGCTCGCGCCCGAGCGCCACGCTCAACGGCCGCATCGGCTGGCGGCTCACGCCCGCGGCGAGCGTGGAGCTCGAGGGCTTCAACCTCACCGACCGCCGGGACTCGGCGATCGACTACTTCTACGCCTCGCGCCTGCCGGGCGAGTCCGCGCCGGTCGAGGATGTGCACTTCCACCCGATCGAGGGGCGCAGCCTGCGCCTGACGCTGACGCTGCGCTACTGAGCCGTGGCCTGCCGCACCGCGTGCTCCCAGCGCGCCATCGCTGCCTCGGCGCGCGTGCGCGGCCAGCGCGGCTCGAAGCGGCGCTCGACCCGCCAGCGCGCCGCCAGCTCCTCGGGGCCGGCGTAGAGCCCGCAGCCCAGGCCGGCGAGCGAGGCGGCGCCCAGCGCGGTGGTCTCGGTGACGACCGGGCGCAGCACCGGGATGCCGAGCAGGTCGGCCTGGAACTGCATCAGCAGGTCGTTGACGCAGGCGCCGCCGTCGACGCGCAGCTCGGCGATCGCGCCGGCGTCGCGCGCCATCGCCTGCAGCAGCGCGGCGCTCTGGAAGGCGATGCTCTCGAGCGCGGCGCGCGCGATGTGCGCCGCGCTCGAGCCGCGCGTCAGCCCGACGATCGCGCCGGTGGCCTCGGGCCGCCAGTAGGGTGCGCCCAGGCCGGTGAAGGCCGGCACGAACATCACGCCGCCGGCGTCGGGCACGCTGGTGGCCAGCGCCTCGACCTCGGCCGAGCTGCGGATCGCGTGCAGCCCGTCGCGCAGCCACTGCACCACCGCGCCGCCGATGAACACGCTGCCCTCGAGCGCGTAGCGCGGCGCGCCCGGCGCGAGCTGGGCCGCGGCGGTGGTCAGCAGGCCGTTGGTCGAGCGCGGCGCGCTGGCGCCGGTGTGCAGCAGCAGGAAGCAGCCGGTGCCGTAGGTGTTCTTCGCGATGCCGGCGTCGAAGCCGGCCTGGCCGGCCAGCGCGGCCTGCTGGTCGCCGGCGATGCCGGTGATCGCGACCGGCGCGCCGAGCCAGCGCGCGTCGCTGCGGGCGAAGTGTGCCGCCGAGGGGCGCACCTCGGGCAGCAGCGCGCGCGGGATGTCCAGCGCCGCCAGCAGCGGCTCGCTCCAGGCGCCGCGGCGGATGTCGTAGAGCATGGTGCGCGAGGCGTTGCTGACGTCGGTGGCGTGCACGCCGCGCCCCGGCCCGCCGCTCAGCTTCCACAGCAGCCAGCTGTCGACGGTGCCGAAGGCGAGCTCGCCGCGCTCGGCGCGCGCGCGCGCGCCGGGCACCTGCTCGAGCAGCCAGGCGATCTTGGTGGCCGAGAAATAGGGGTCGATCACGAGCCCGGTGGCCTCGCGCACCGTCTCGGCGAGCCCGCGCTCGCGCAGCCGCGCGCACAGCGGCTCGGTGCGGCGGTCCTGCCAGACGATCGCGCGCGCGATCGGCACGCCGCTGGCGCGGTCCCAGATCAGCGTGGTCTCGCGCTGGTTGCTGATGCCGATCGCGGCGAGCTCGTGGGCCGCGATCCCGGCCTGCGCGAGCGCCGCGCGCGCGGTCACGAGCTGGCTGTCCCACAGCTCGTGCGGGTCGTGCTCGACCCAGCCGGGCTGCGGGTAGTGCTGGGTGATCTCGCGCTGCGCCCGCGCCAGCAGCGTGCCGTCGGCGCGGAACACGATCGCGCGGGAGCTCGAGGTGCCCTGGTCGAGCGCGAGCAGATAGGTCATGGCAGCCCCTCCTTCGTCGACGCCGCCGGTCGCGCCGGCGCGGGAGCGGTCCGGTGCCCGGCCCGCCGATCGCAAGCGTAAGCGCAGCGGCCGCAGAATGGGGCATGGGGAAGCCGGGCGACCCGCTGCTGCACTGCGACGTGCTCGTCGTCGGCGGCGGCATCAATGGCTGCGGCATCGCGCGGGACCTGGCCGGCCGGGGCTGGCGGGTCGTGCTGGCCGAGCGCGACGACCTGGCCGCGCACACCTCCTCGGCCTCGACCAAGCTGATCCACGGCGGGCTGCGCTACCTCGAGCAGCGCGAGTTCGCGCTGGTGCGCAAGGCGCTGCAGGAGCGCGAGCGGCTGATGCGCAGCGCGCCGCACCTGATCCGCCCGCTCGACTTCGTGCTGCCGCACGACGCGGCGCTGCGCCCGGCCTGGCAGGTCCGCGCCGGGCTGTTCCTCTACGACCACCTGGCGCGGCGCGGCGTGCTGCCGGCCTCGCGGGCGATCGACCTGCGCAGCCACCCGGCCGGCGCGGCGCTGCAGCCGCGCTGCACGCGCGGCTTCGTCTACAGCGATGCCTGGGGCGACGACGCGCGGCTGGTCGTCGCCTGCGCGATCGACGCGCGCGAGCGCGGCGCGCGCGTGCTGACGCGCAGCGCCTGCGTCGCGGCCCAGGCCGGCGCGGGCGGCTGGCGCGCGACGCTGCGCGGCGCCGAGGGCGAGACGCGCGTCGTGGCGCGCGCGCTGGTCAACGCCGCCGGCCCCTGGGCCGAGACCTTCCTGCGCGAGGCGCTGCAGGCGCCACCACGGCGGCGCCTGCAGCTCGTCAAGGGCAGCCACATCGTCGTCGCGAGCCGCTTCGCCCACCCCTGCGCCTACCTGTTCCAGAACCCGGACCGGCGCGTGCTCTTCGCGATCCCCTACGAGGAGGCGTTCACGCTGATCGGCACCACCGACAAGCGGCTGCACGGCGAGCCCGGGGCCGTCGCGATCGACGCCGACGAGACCGCCTACCTGTGCGAGCAGGCCAGCCGCTGGCTGGCGCGGCCGGTCACGCCCGCCGACGTGCTCTGGTCCTATGCCGGCGTGCGGCCGCTGCTCGACGAGCACGACGGCGAGCCGAGCGCGCTCACGCGCGACTACCGGCTCGAGGCCGGCCGCGCGGTCGGCGGCGCGCCGCTGCTGACGGTCTGGGGCGGCAAGCTCACCACCTTCCGCCGCCTGGCCGAGGAGGCCGGCGACGCGCTCGGCGCCCTGCTCGGCGAGCGCCGCCCGGCCTGGACCGCCGCCGCGCCGCTGCCCGGCGGCGAGCTGTCGGCGTGGATCGGGGCGGCGCGCACGCCGCCGGAGGACTTCGCGCACTTCGTGCAGGCGCTGCACGCGCGCCACCCGCGGCTGTCCGCGCCGCTGCTGACGCGCGCCGCGCGCGCCTACGGCGGCCGCGTCGCGCGGTGGCTGCGCGATGACCTCGGCGCCGAGGTCGCGCCCGGCCTGCACGAGGCCGAACTCGAGCACCTGATCGCCGACGAATGGGTGCGCGGCGCCGAGGATCTGCTGTGGCGCCGCTCCAAGCTCGGCCTGCATTACGACGCCGCGCAGCGCGAGGCGGTCGCGCGCTGGCTGGCGCGGCGCGGGCTTGTGGCCTAATTGCGGGTTTCGTCCCGAATCCGGAGTCCCTCATGGGCAACAAGATCGTCACCGAGGCCGACCGCAAGGCCACCCCGCGCCCGGCCGCGCCCAAGGGCGTCGCCCTCACCACCGGCCGTGGCCAGAAGGTCAGCCTCGAGCGCGGCTCGCACACCCGCAGCAAGAAGAACCCGGGCAAGCGCGCGCACAAGGGCGGGTAAGCCCCCCCGCGCGGCGCCGATGCTGCGCCTGACCGAACTGCGGCTGCCGCTGAACCATGCCGAGGACGCGCTGCGCCCGGCGGTGGCGGAGCGGCTCGGCCTCGCCGAGACGGCGCTGCGCTCGATCCACGTCTTCCGGCGCGGCTACGACGCGCGCAAGAAGAGCGCGATCCAGCTCGTCTACACGCTCGACTGCGAGTGTGAGGACGAGCCGGCCGTGCTCGCGCGCCTGGCCGGCGACGCGCACGTGCGCCCGGCGCCGGACACGCGCTACCGTTTCATCGGCCATGCGCCGGCGGATTTCGACGCGGCCGGCCGGCCGCGTCCGATCGTCATCGGCTTCGGCCCCTGCGGGCTGTTCGCGGCGCTGATCCTCGCGCAGATGGGCCTGCGCCCGCTGGTGCTCGAGCGCGGCAAGGCGGTGCGCGAGCGCACCCAGGACACCTGGGGCCTGTGGCGTCGCCGCGAGCTGAACCCGGAGTCGAACGTGCAGTTCGGCGAGGGCGGTGCCGGCACCTTCTCCGACGGCAAGCTGTGGAGCCAGATCAGCGACCCGCGCCACCTGACGCGCAAGGTGCTGAGCGAGTTCGTCAAGGCCGGCGCGCCCGAGGAGATCCTCGTCGTCAGCAAGCCGCACATTGGCACCTTCCGGCTGGTGTCGATGATCGAGAAGATGCGCGCCGAGATCGAGTCGCTCGGCGGCGAGATCCGCTTCAGCGCGCATGTCACCGATCTGCGCATCGAGGCCGAGGCGGCGCGCGGCCCGGACGGCCCGACACGCCGCGTGCGCGGCGTGGTGCTGGCCGACGGCACCGAGATCGCGGCCGACCAGGTCATCCTCGCGCTCGGCCACAGCGCGCGCGACACCTTCGCGATGCTGCACGCGCGCGGCGTGCACATGGAGGCCAAGCCCTTCTCGATCGGCTTTCGCATCGAGCACCCGCAGAGCCTGATCGACCGCGCCCGCTTCGGCGCGGCCGCCGGCCACCCGCTGCTCGGCGCGGCCGACTACAAGCTGGTGCACCACGCGAAGAACGGCCGCTCGGTCTACAGCTTCTGCATGTGCCCGGGCGGCACCGTGGTCGCGGCGACCTCCGAGGCCGGCCGCGTCGTGACCAACGGCATGAGCCAGTACTCGCGCAACGAGCGCAACGCCAACGCCGGCATCGTCGTCGGCATCGCGCCGCAGGACTACCGCCAGGACGGCCGGCACGAGGGCACGGTGAACCCGCTCGACGGCATCGCCTTCCAGCGCCACTGGGAGTCGCGCGCCTACGAGCTCGGCGGCGGCGGCTACAGCGCGCCCGCGCAGCTGGTCGGCGACCTGATCAAGCGCCAGCCCAGCGCGGTGCTCGGCGGGGTCGAGCCCTCCTACAAGCCCGGCGTGACGCTGACCGACCTCGCCAGCGCGCTGCCGGACTACGCGATCGCGGCGATCCGCGAGGCGCTGCCGGCCTTCGAGCGCCAGATCAAGGGCTTCTCGATGCCCGACGCGGTGCTGACCGGTGTCGAGACGCGCACCTCCGCGCCGCTGCGCCTGACGCGCGGGCGCGACTTCCAGAGCCTGAACGTGCGCGGCCTCTACCCGGCCGGCGAGGGCGCCGGCTACGCGGGCGGGATCATGTCGGCCGGCGTCGACGGCATCGAGGTCGCCGAGGCACTCGGCCGGGCGCTGCTCGGCCTGCCGGCCTGATTCAGTCCAGCCAGGCCAGCCGGCCCTGGCCGCCGTCGTCCAGACGCGCGCGCAGCGCCGCCACCGCCGGCAGCGGCAGGCGAAAGCCCGCCTCGACGTGCATGCCATGGGCGACCTGCAGGTCCTGCGCGCCGGCGGCGACGAGCTCGCGCCGCAGCCAGCCCTCGAGCGCGTAGGGCACGAGGCAGCGCAGCGTCGCCATCCGCACGACCGGCACCTTCTGCACGTCGCGCAAGGCCGCGGCGACGCTGTCGGTGTAGGCGCGCACCAGGCCGCCGGCGCCGAGCTTGATGCCGCCGAAGTGGCGCACCACGGTCGCGAGCACGCCGTCGAGCTCCTGGTGGCGCAGCACCTCGAGCATCGGCCGCCCGGCGGTGCCGCCGGGCTCGCCGTCGTCGACCGCGGCGGAGTCGCCGCCGGCCACCATCGCCCAGCACACGTGCGCGGCGGTCGGGTGCTCGGCCCACAGCGCGTCGACCACCGCGACCGCCTCGGCGCGCCCGGGGATCGGCTGCACGCAGCCGAGGAAGCGGCTCTTGCGGATCAGCAGCTCGCTGTAGACGGGGGCGGCCAGGGTGTAGGACATGGGGCGCGCAGCTTACTATGGTCGACGCCGCGCTCAGCGCTCGAACAGCAGGCGCGCGAAGCTGCGCGCGCTGATCAGGTTGGTCGGTGCGTGGGTCTCCTCGAGCACGCCGCTCATGCGCGCCAGGCGCCGCGGGCTGCGTTTGGCGCTCCACACCAGCAGGTCGACCAGCCAGGGCCGCTCGTTGACGCTGCTGGCGCGCTCGTAGATCTCGAAGCGCGGGCGCAGCGCCTCGATCGCGGCGCGGTAGCGCTCGCAGGTCAGGTCCGCGTCGAGGCCGGCGCGCAGCGACGCGGCCAGCGTGTCGGCGGCGATCAGCCCGGTCTCGAGCGCCTTGCCGATGCCCTCGCCGGTCAGCGCGTAGGTGCTGCCCGCGGCCTCGCCGACGACCAGCAGGCCTGGGCGGGCGAGCCGCGTGCCGGTCAGCGAGCAGCGCAGCGGCGCGCCCTTGAGCTCGCCGAGCAGCGTGCCGCCGGCCATCAGCGCGCGCGCCGGCGCATGCACCTCGGTGAAGGCGGCGAACACCTCGCGCAGGTTCACGTCGGGCATGCGGTGGCGGCCGCGCCAGTCCGGCCGGTGGCTGTGGGCGACGCCCACGCCGATGTTGAACACGCCGTCGCGGCAGGGAAAGATCCAGCCGTAGCCGGGCTTGAGGCGGCGGTGCCACAGCACCTCGAGCTCGGTGATGCGGCCGACCATCGCGTCGTTCTTCACGTAGCCGCGCAGCGCGATCGCGCTCGGCGTGCGGCGCTCGCACAGGCCGGCGGCCAGCGTCGCCTGCGGCGGCGCGCCGCTGGCGAGCACGACCCAGCGCGCGCGCAGCGCATGCTCGCCGCCCTCGCCCGCCAGCCGTGCGCCGACCACCGTGCCCTGCGCGTCCTCGAGCGGGGCGACGAAGCGCAGCGGCGCGTGCATGCGCGCGCCGGCCGCGGCGGCGGCGCGCGCGAGCAGCAGGTCGAGCTCGCGGCGCGGCAGCACCGCCAGCGTGCCCGGCACGTCGATGTGGCCGCCGCGCGGCGCGATGCAGCGCAGGTGGCGCACCGGCTGCGCCCGCGCCATCACCTCCTCGAGCAGGCCCAGGCGCTGCAGCGCGCGGTGCGCGTCGGGGATCAGGCCGTCACCGCAGACCTTGTCGCGCGGGAAGGCCTGCTGGTCCACCAGCACCACGTCGCGGCCGGCCTGCGCGAGCGCGCGCGCGCAGGCGCTGCCGGCCGGCCCGGCGCCGACGACCAGCACCTCGCAGGCGGCGGGCAGCTCGGCGGCCGCGCGGTTCAGCATGCCGGCGCGCTCACCAGATCGTCACGCGCTGCCCGGGCGGCAGGTACATCGCGTCGCCGGGCCGGGTGCCGAAGCTGTCGTGGAAGGCGCCCTGGTTGCGCACCGTGCCGTTGGCGCGGAACTCGCCCGGTGCGTGCACGCCGGCCTTGAGCTGCTCGAGCAGCCGCTCCTCGCGCCACTTGCTGCGCCAGATCTGCGCGAAACCGTAGAAGAAGCGCTGCTCGCCCGTCAGGCCGTCGATCACCGGCGCCGCCTGGCCGCCGAGCGAGCGCCGCCAGGCCTTGTACGCGACGGCGAGGCCGGCGTTGTCGGCGATGTTCTCGCCCAGCGTCTGCTGGCCGTTGAGCGGGTAGCCCGGCACCGGCTCGTAGCGGCCGTACTGCTCGACGAGCTGCCCGGTCAGCGCGTTGAAGCGCGCGCGGTCCTCCGGGCTCCACCAGTCGCGCAGGTTGCCCAGGGCGTCGTAGCGGCTGCCCTGGTCGTCGAAGCCGTGGCTGATCTCGTGGCCGATCACCGCGCCGATCGCGCCGTAGTTGACCGCGTCGTCGGCCTGCGGATCGAAGAACGGCGGCTGCAGGATCGCGGCCGGGAACACGATCTCGTTCATCGTCGGGTTGTAGTAGGCGTTGACGGTCTGCGGCGTCATGCCCCACTCCTCGCGGTCGATCGGGCGGCCGAGCTTGGCGAGGTCGTGGTCGTAGTCGAAGGCGCGCGCGCGCTGCACGTTGCCGAGCAGGTCCTCGCGCTTGACCACCACCGCCGCGTAGTCGATCCAGCGCTTCGGATAGCCGATCTTCGTCGCGAAGGCCGCCAGCTTGGCCTGGGCCTCGCGCTTGGTCGCCGGGCCCATCCAGCTCAGGCCCTCGATGCTGTCGCGGTAGACCGCCAGCAGGTTCGCGACCAGCTGCTCCATGCGCGTCTTGCTCGAGGGCGGGAAGTGCCGCGCGACGTAGAGCTGGCCGACCGCCTCGCCGAGCGACTCCTGCACCAGCATCGCGCCGCGCTCCCAGCGCGGCAGGTTCTGCGGCGTGCCGCGCAGCACCGTGCCGGCGAAGCCGAAGCGCTCGTCGACGAAGGCCCGGCTCAGGAAGGGCGCGTAGGCGCTGAGCAGGCGCAGCTTCAGGTAGGCGCGCCAGTCGGCCAGCGGCACGGTCTCGGCGAGCCGGCCGAGCGTCGCGAAGAAGCTCGGCTGCGAGACGATCACGTCGGGCGTGCGGCCGGCCAGCCGCGCCTCGGCCAGGAAGGCCGGCCAGTCCAGGCCGGGCGCGGTCTCGGGCAGCCGGGCGAGGTCGACGCGGTTGTAGCGCTTGAGCGCGTCGCGGTTCTCGACGCGCGTCCACTGGCCCTCGGCCAGCGCGGTCTCCAGCGCCAGGATGGCGCGCGCCTGCGCCTCGGTGTCGCGCTCGCCGGCCAGCGCCAGCAGGCGGGCGATGTGGGCCAGGTAGTCGGCGCGGATCTTCTGGAACTTCGGGTCGTCGGCCTGCAGGTAGAAGTCGCGATCGGGCAGGCCCAGTCCGGCCTGGTGGAGGATGGGCACGTAGCGCGTCGAGTTGCGCGCGTCCTGGCCGATGTACATCCCCACCGGCCCGGCCACGCCCAGGCGCAGCAGGCGCGCGAACAGCGGCGCGAGCGCGCGCCGCTCGGCGAGCGCGTCGATGTGCGCCAGCTCCGTCGCCAGCGGCTTGACGCCCAGGGTCTCGAGCCGCGCCTCGTCCATGAAGCTGGCGTAGAAGTCGCCGACCTGGCGCGCCTGCGGGTCGCTGCCGGCGCGGGCGGCGGCCTCCTCGATCAGCGCGCGCAGCTGCGCGCGCTGATCGAGGAGGCCGCCGCCCGCGCCGGCAGCGACCCGC
>DATMJX010000312.1:0-7468 GCA_035553715.1 Methylibium sp. | reverse complement strand
GCTGTACCGCACGCTGTCGTCGCACCCGATGGTCAAGGTCGTGCTTTGAAGGTCGTGCGCCTGGGCCGCGTCGACTACGCGGCGACGGTCGACGCGATGCGTGCCTTCACCGAGGCGCGCGGCCCCGAGACCCCGGACGAGCTCTGGCTGTGCGAGCACCCGCCGGTCTACACCCAGGGCCTGGCCGGCCGTGCCGAGCATGTGCACGATGCCTCTGGCGTGCCGGTGGTGCAGACCAACCGCGGCGGCCAGGTCACGTACCACGGACCTGGCCAGGTCGTGGCGTACCCGCTGGTCGACCTGAAGCGGCTCGGCATCTTCGTCAAGGAGTACGTGTTCCGCATCGAGCAGGCGGTGATCAAGACGCTCGAGGCCTATGGCGTCACCGGCCAGCGCGTCGCCGGCGCGCCGGGGATCTACGTGAACCTGAACGATCCCTTCGGCCATGCGGCGCTCGCCGCGCCGCCCGACCCGCGCGATCCCTGGAAGGGCATCGGCAAGATTGCCGCGCTCGGCATCAAGGTCACGCGCCACTGCAGCTACCACGGGGTGGCGCTGAATGTCGCGATGGACCTGAGCCCCTTCCAGCGCATCGACCCCTGCGGCTACGCCGGGCTGGCGACGGTCGACCTTTCTACAATCGGGGTCACCTCCACCTGGGACGAGGTCGCCGGCACCCTGGGCGCCAAGCTCGCGAGCTACCTTGCCCCCTGACGCGCCCGCCATGAGCAACTCCTCCCCCTACGACCCGACCGCGAAGCAAAAGAGCGAGGCGAAGACGGCGCGCATCCCGATCAAGGTGGTGACGGGCGGCGAGGCGCTGAAGAAGCCCGACTGGATCCGGGTCAAGGCGGGATCGCCGACGACGCGCTTCTACGAGATCAAGCAGATCCTGCGCGAGCACAAGCTGCACACCGTCTGCGAGGAGGCCAGCTGCCCGAACATCGGCGAGTGCTTCGGCAAGGGCACGGCCACCTTCATGATCATGGGCGACAAGTGCACGCGGCGCTGTCCCTTCTGCGACGTGGGCCACGGCCGCCCCGACCCGCTGGACGCGCAGGAGCCGGAGAACCTGGCCAAGACCATCGCGGCGCTCAAGCTGCGCTACGTCGTCATCACCTCGGTGGACCGCGACGACCTGCGGGACGGCGGGGCGGGTCACTTCGTCGAATGCATCCGCAAGACCCGCGAGCTGTCGCCGGCCACGCAGATCGAGGTGCTGGTGCCCGACTTCCGGGGGCGCGATGACCGCGCGCTGGAGATCCTCAAGGCGGCGCCGCCCGACGTGATGAACCACAACCTGGAGACCGTGCCGAGGCTGTACAAGGAGGCGCGCCCGGGCTCGGACTACCAGTTCAGCCTCAACCTGCTGAAGAAATTCAAGGCGCTGCACCCGAAGGTGCCGACCAAGAGCGGGCTCATGGTGGGGCTGGGCGAGACGGACGAGGAGATCCTGGCGGTGATGCGCGACATGCGCGCGCATGACATCGACATGCTGACGATCGGGCAGTATCTGGCCCCCAGCGGCCACCACCTGCCCGTGAAGCGCTACGTGCATCCGGACACCTTTGCGATGTTCGAGCGCGAGGCGCAGGCGATGGGGTTCAGCCACGCGGCGGTGGGGGCGATGGTGCGCTCGAGCTACCACGCCGACCAGCAGGCCCACGCCGCGGGTGTCACGGCCGACTGAGCCGGGCTCGCGCTGGCGCGCCTGGCAGCCGGCGCGCCTGCGGGTCGATGCCGCCGAGCAGACGCGCGCGGCCCTCGGGGCCGGCCTGGGCGTGCTGATTGCCGCGCTGCTGTGCCGCGCGCTCGCCAGCGGCAGCAGCCCCTGGCTGGTGGCGCCGCTCGGGGCCAGCGCCGTGCTGGTGTTCGCGGTGCCGGCCAGCCCGCTGGCCCAGCCCTGGTCGGTGGTCGGAGGCAACACGGTCTCGGCGCTCGTCGGCGTGGCCTGCGCGCTGCTGGTGCCCGATCCGGCCTGGGCCGCCGCGCTGGCGGTCGCGCTCGCGATCGGCACGATGTTCACGCTGCGCTGCCTGCATCCGCCCGGCGGCGCGATGGCCCTGCTGACGGCGCTGGGTGGCGTCAGCCATTTCGGCTTCGTGCTGTTCCCGGCGGCCACCAACTCGCTGCTGCTGGTCGCGGCCGGGGTGGCCTACAACCGTGCGACCGGCCGGCGCTATCCCCACGCGCCCGAAGCGTCGGCCGCACCGCTGCCGCAGGGGGCCGGGTTCACCGAAGGCGACCTCGACCGGGTGCTGGAGCGCTACAACCAGGTGCTCGACGTGCCGCGCGACGACCTGGCGGCGCTGCTGGCCGCCGCCGAGGGGGAGGGCTACCGGCGCCGGCTCGGCGCGCTGCGCTGTGCCGACGTGATGAGCCGCGAGCCGATCACCGTCTCCTTCGGCACCCCGCTGCACGAGGCCTGGACGCTGCTGCGGCGCGAACGCATCAAGGCGCTGCCGGTGGTCGACCGGGCGCGCCGCGTCGTCGGCATCGTCACGCTGGCCGACTTCCTGCGCCACGCCGACCTTGACCGGCACGAGGGGTGGCCGCAGCGCCTGCGTGCCTTCATCCGCCCGAGCGGGGCGACGCACGGCGACAAGGCCGAGGTCGTCGGCCAGATCATGACGCGTCAGGTGCGCGTGGCCAGCGCCGAGCGGCCGCTGGCCGAGCTGCTGCCGCTGTTCGCCCAGGGCGGACACCACCACATCCCGATCGTCGGCCCGGAGGCGCGGCTGGTCGGGATGCTGACGCAGTCCGACGTGGTGTCCTCGCTGCTGCGCTCGGGCTGACCCCGGCGTCAGCCGCTCAGGTCGCTGGTGGCCGCGCCATCGGCCGCGGCGCCCACGGCGGCGATGCCGGCGTCGCGCGCGGCGTCACTGCCGTAGGCCTGGCTCTGGCCGATCACCTGGCTGTTGCCGGCCTTCAGCACGAAGTAGGGCGCGCCCGAGTTGTTGACGAGTTTCTCGAAGCGCTTGGCGTCGCCGGCGTTCTTCTTGACCGATTCGATGCCGTTGAGCGCACCCGGCTTGGCCTCGTACATCTCGCTCGTCAGCACGATCTGCCCGTTGCTGGCGAGCAGGTTGAAGAAGAACTTGCCGTTGGACGATTTCTTGAGCTCGAACTTGCCAGCCATGAGGCCTCCTGTGAGGGGCGACGGGTCTGACCGCCCGTCGCAGGTCGATGATGCCGGAGGTCCGTGCCGATGCGGTGACAAATCCTGCGCGCTGGTGCTGCCATTGCCAAGAGCGGCCCGGCGGCCGCAACATCGGTGCCTTGTCACCGCGGAGCAGAACATGGATCGCAGAGCGTTTGCCGGCCACGGCCTTGCCGGGCTGGCCCTGTGGGTGCTGTGGGCCGAGGCGCGGGCCTGGTCGCTCAGCGATGCGGATGCCAACGCGGGGCTGAAGACGGCCCTCGAGCGGGGCGCCGAAGCGGCGGTCGGTCTGCTGGGGCGTCCCGATGGCTTTCTCGGCAACCCGAAGGTGCGCATCCCGCTGCCGGGCGGGCTGGACAGCGCCGCCAAGCTGCTCAAGAGCCTGGGCCAGGGCGCCAAGGTCGATGAACTCGTCACTGCGATGAACCGCGCCGCCGAGGCGGCGGTGCCCGAGGCCCGCCCGCTGCTGAGCGACGCGGTCAAGCGCATGACGGTCGAGGATGCCCGCAAGATCCTCACCGGCGGCGACACCTCGGTGACCCAGTTCTTCGCCGGCAAGACCCGCCTGCCGCTGGGCGAGAAGTTCCTGCCCATCGTCACGAAGGCGACCGAGAAGGTCGCGCTGGCCGACAAGTACAACGCGGTGGCCGGCAAGGCCTCGGGCTTCGGACTGGTCAAGAAGGAGGATGCCAACGTCCAGCAGTACGTCACTGGCAAGGCGCTGGACGGCCTCTACTTCATGATCGGCGAGGAGGAGAAGAAGATCCGCAAGGACCCGGTCGGCACCGGCAGCGAGATCCTGAAGAAGGTGTTCGGCTCGCTCGGCTGAGCGCCGCCCCCAGGCTCAGAAGCTGCGCGAGAGCTCGAACACCAGCGCCGAGGGCAGCGAGTGCTGCAGGCTGTCGCGGCCGACGCGCGCGTGGCTCATGCCGTTGAAGCCCGAGATCTCGAAGGCATTGCCCTCCTCGACGATCTCGATGAACGAGAAGCTGGGCAGCTCGGCGCGGATGTCGTCGGCGAGCTGATCGAGCCGTTCGCCGCGCAGCACGCCCTCGAAGATGATCGCGTGCGGCAGGCCGTCGCGGCAGAAGTCGACCGCCTCGTCGACCGAGGCGACGAAGTCGACGATCAGCCCCATGTTGGCGATCGCATTGCGCACCTTCACGCGCACCTCGCGGCGTGCCGCGAGCACCAGGACCTGGCTGCCGGCCAGCGGCTTGGAGTTCAGGCTGGAGCTGTCGCCATGGTCGAGCTCGACCGTGGTCAGCCCTTCGAGCTCGTCGTTGACGGTGCGCGGGAACTCGAGCACCAGCTTGACCCGGGCCGCGCTGTCCTCTCGATCCATCTCGAGATCCATCGCGCGGGCGATCTGCTGGACCAGGTGCCAGTTGACCGATTCCAGCGCGGAGCCATGGTCGGGCGTCGCATCGTCGGCGCCGGCATGCGCGAAGCTGCACGAGATGCGGCCGTGCACCGGCCAGGTCTTCAGGTCGACCCGCAAATCGACCGCCGAGCGGGCGGCCTCGACGGCCCAGTCGAGCACGGCGTTGAGCAGGCTGAACAGCAGCGCCGGGTCGACCAGCACCTCGATGGGCCGCGTGCTCTGCTTGACATGGATGCCACGCGACGCGATCTCGCGCTGCCGGTGCGTGAGCACCGACTGCAGCGTGTTGGCCAGGTTGAGCCGCTCATGCGACTGGCGCAGCCGCTTCGACGCGAAGCGCGCGAGCTGCTGGCTGACGATGCCGACGCGCCGGGCGCGCTCGATCTCGGCACGCAGCTGGCGCAGCCCATCGCGGTCGATGCGTCCGGTGGTGGTGAGCTGGATCACGCGCTCGAGCGCGCTGCTCAGTGGCTCGGCGACCTCGCGCCCGACCTGCGCCGTGAATTCGCGCCAGCTTTCGGCGGCGTCATGGGGGTCGGCGCCGGCAGCCGGCAGCGGGAGGGGCAGGGAGGCACGGTCGCTCATGGCGGCGAAGGCGGAACCGGGCGGTCCCGAGGGAGCAGGGGCATCGAACACACTGACATTTTGTGACGATTCGCACGATCCGGGGCCGTCTTTACCGGCGAGGGGTGTGTCGGCCCCCCGGTTCGGGGACGGGCGTTCGGGAAGTCGGGGCCGCGAGGCCGTTGCTCTGTCGGGGATGTCAGGGGCGCCGGCCTCCGAAGGCGGCGCATGGGCGGCCTCCCGGGGCCGGCTGACGCTGCCGATAATCCTGCGATGCCGCGCCTGCCCGTCCTGCGTCGTTTCCTGTGCCTGGCGACGGTGCCGTGGCTGGTCGGTGCCTGCGCGCCGGGACTGGACTGGCGCGAGGTGCGACCGGCCGGCGCCGTGCTGACAGCCTGGCTGCCGTGCAAGCCCGAGCGCCGCGAGCGCGAGGTGGTGCTCGCCGGCGCGACGGTGCCGCTCGAGTTGCTCGCCTGCAGCGCCGAGGGGACGACCTGGGGCATCGCCAGCACGCCCTGGGCGGACGCGCAGCGGGTGGACGTCGCGCTCGACGCGCTGCGGGCGGCGCGCGTGCAGGCGCTCGATGGCCGCGAGACCGCGCGCACGCCCCTCGTGCTGCGCGGCATCGCACCGCGTGCCGGCGCGGCGCGCTTCACGGTCGAGGGGCGCCGCCCCGATGGCGTCCCGGTGATCGAGCACGCGCTGGTGTTCTCCCATGGCGGAAGGGTCTTCCATGCCGCCGCGCTCGGTGGGGCGCCTTCGCCGCAGTCGCTCGACACCTTCTTCGACAACCTCGTGCCGCGCCCATAATTCATGCGCACATGGCCGGCATCCTGATCATCGCGCACGCTCCGCTCGCGGCCGCCCTGAAGGCCGCCGCGGCGCATGCCTTCCCCGAAGCGGCGGCGCGCATCGAGGCGCTCGACGTGGCGCCGCAGTGGTCGCCGGACGAGGCCGAGGCGCTGGCGCGCGAGATGCTCGAGCGCGCTCGAGCAGGGGCCGAGCGCCGCGAGGTGCTGATCCTCAGCGATGTGTTCGGTGCGACGCCATCGAACGTCGCCCAGCGCCTGGCCAACGGCGTCGACGTCAAGCTTGTCACCGGCGCCAACGTGCCGATGGTGTGGCGTGCGATCAACTACGCGGCCGAGCCGCTCGAGCAGCTGGTCACGCGGGCGCTCGCCGGCGCGACCCAGGGCGTGATGCAGATCGCCAGCGCCCGTCCCCTCAACCAGACTCAGCCTGTCGGCCCCCGACCCGGACATGATCACGACGCGCATCAGCATCAGCAATAAGCTCGGCCTGCACGCGCGGGCCTCGGCCAAGCTGACCAAGCTGGCCGGCAGCTACCCCTGCGAGATCCACCTCAGCCGCGGTGCGCGGCGGGTGAACGCCAAGAGCATCATGGGGGTGATGATGCTGGCCGCCGGCGTTGGCACCGAGATCGAGATCGAGTGCGAAGGTGCGCGCGAGCAAGACGCGATGGACGCGCTGCGAGCGCTGATCGACGCCAAGTTCGGCGAGGGCGAGTAGCGCGCCGCCCCGGAGCGAAGTCTCAGGTGCCGAGGAAGTGGCGCCGGTACTTGGCCGGCAGATCCTCGATGCGCATCAGCATCGGCAGGTCGGCGGTGTTGAAGTCCGGGTCCCAGGCCGGCGCACCCAGCACGCGCGCGCCGCAGCGCAGATAGCCCTTGATCAGCGCCGGCGGCTCGACCGCGAGGCCGCGGTCGAGTTCCTGGACCGGCAGCGGCAGGCGTGGGCGCACCTGCCATTCGATCGGCGCGAGGTGGGTCGCGCGCAGCTGCTCCCACAGGCTGGCGGCGAAGTGGCCCCCGTCGCGCATGCTGACGCTGGCGCAGCCGACCATGGTGTCGAGCGAATTGCGCACCATGAACTCGGCCAGCGCGCCCCACAGCGCCAGGATCGCTCCACCGGTGCGGTGTGCCGGGTGCACGCAGGAGCGGCCCAGCTCCACCATGCGCGGGCGCAGCGGGCGCAGCCGGGTCAGGTCGAACTCGGTCTCGCTGTACAGGCCACCGATGCGGCGCGCTGCCGCTGGCGTCAGCACGCGGTAGGTGCCGACGACCGGGCCCGGCTCACCGTCGCCGCCGCCGGCGCGCACCAGCAGGTGCTCGCAGTAGGGATCGAACACGTCGACGTCGAGTCCCGTCGGGGTGCCGGCCGGTGGCGCCAGCCGTGCGCCCATCTCCTCGGCGAAGATCTGGTACCTCAGGCGCTGCGCTTCGCGAACTTCGCCTTCATCGCGCGCCCAAGCCACGTCCAGTCGAACGCGTGAGGTCTCGGGTGCGGCGTCGTCGACCGGGCGTCGAAGTGACCTCCGAGCGCGGTGGTCGGGGCCGGCG
>DATMJX010000311.1:0-26631 GCA_035553715.1 Methylibium sp. | reverse complement strand
CTGGTGCTCAACCCCAGCGCGTCCAGCCACGCGGTGCTGACCGACGACGAGAAGGACCTGGGCGTCGCGCTGGTCGACATCGGCGCGGGCACGACCGACGTGTCGATCTTCACCGACGGCTCGGTGCGCCACACCGCGGTGATCCCGATCGCCGGCGACCTGATCACCAGCGACATCGCGATGGCGCTGCGCACGCCGACCAAGGACGCCGAGGAGATCAAGGTCGAGCACGGCGTGGCCAAGCAACTGCTGGCCGACCCGAACGAGCAGGTCGAGGTGCCGGGGCTCGGCGACCGCGCGCCGCGCATGCTGAGCCGCCAGGCGCTGGCCGGCGTGATCGAGCCGCGCGTCGAGGAAATCTTCTCGCTGGTGCACCAGGTGATCCGCGAGAGCGGCTACGAGGAGTTGCTGTCCAGCGGCATCGTGCTCACCGGCGGCACCGCGGTGATGCCCGGCATGGTCGAGCTGGGCGAGGACATCTTCCTGAAGCCGGTGCGCAAGGGCCTGCCCCTGTACGCCGGCGCACTGAACGACATGGTGGCCAGCCCGCGCGCGGCCACCGTCATGGGCTTGCTCGAAGAGGCAAGACTCGCGCGCACGCGCGGGATGAAAGCGGCGCAGCTCTCGGGGTCGGTGCAGACCCTGTTCGGCCGCGTCAAGGACTGGTTCATCGGCAACTTCTGAGCCGATTTCCCCGCATCCATTTCTCACTCAATCAACCGGCAACTGCAACCCACACGAAGGAGGCTCCCATGCCCATCGAGATGATCGAAGAGTTCGAACTTGGCACCAAGATCAAGGTCATCGGCGTCGGCGGCGGCGGCGGCAACGCCGTCGAGCACATGATCGCGGAAGGCGTGCAAGGCGTGGAATTCATCTGCGCCAACACCGACGCCCAGGCACTGCACCGCTCCAAGGCCGACCAGCTGCTGCAGCTCGGCAACAACGGCCTCGGCGCCGGCTCCAAGCCCGTCGTCGGCCGCCAGGCCGCCGAGGAAGCCGAGCAGCGCATCCGCGCCTCGATCGAGGGCGCCAACATGGTGTTCCTGACCGCCGGCATGGGCGGCGGCACCGGCACAGGCGCCGCGCCGGTGATCGCGCGCATCGCCAAGGAGATGGGCATCCTGACCGTCGGCGTCGTCACCAAGCCCTTCGAGTTCGAGGGCGGGCGTCGCATGAAGCAGGCCGAGGCCGGCGTCGCCGAGCTCGAGGCCAATGTCGACAGCCTGATCGTGATCCTCAACGAGAAGCTGCTCGAGGTGCTGGGCGACGACATCTCGCAGGACGAAGCCTTCAAGCAGGCCAACGACGTGCTGAAGAACGCCGTGGGCGGCATCGCCGACATCATCCACATCGACGCGTCGATCAACGTCGACTTCGAGGACGTCAAGACGGTGATGAGCGAGCCCGGCAAGGCCATGATGGGCACCGCGATGGCCAGCGGCCCGGACCGCGCGACCAAGGCGGCCGAATCGGCCGTGGCCTGCCCGCTGCTCGAAGGCATCGACCTGTCGGGTGCGAAGGGCGTGCTGGTGCTGATCGCCGCGAGCAAGGGCAGCCTCAAGCTCAGCGAGAGCAAGAACGCGATGAACACGATCCGCCGCTACGCTGCGGACGATGCGCATGTGATCTTCGGCGCCGCTTACGACGAAAGCCTGGGCGACAAGCTGCGCGTGACCGTGATCGCCACCGGCCTGGCGCAGACCAAGCGTGCCCAGGCGCCGATGACGGTGGTGCAGGGCGGGCAGCAGCTGCGCACCGGGACCGACAACGTGCCGGTGCTCAGCCAGCCGGTCGTGGCGGGCGCGCCCGTTGCCGGGCCGGACTATGGTCAGCTGCAGGTGCCGAGCGTGTGGCGCAGCGGCCGTACCCAGGCCGCGGCCAAGGTCGACGCGCTGGCCAGCAACGGCATGGACGAGATCGAGATTCCGGCGTTCCTGCGCAAGCAGGCGGATTGAGCGCGACCTGCTCGCCGGCCGGCGAGCCACTGTTCGTGTGAATTTCGTGTGAGCTTCGTGTAAGACCGAGACGCGCCCGGGGAGCCGGCCCCGGGCGCGCTTTTGAAGGGCTGGCTAGAATGCCGGCTCCTTTGGGGAGTAGCCAGTTCCTGTGATTCGACAGGGACGCCTGCGTCAACACACCCGGCCGCTGGGCCGTGGTGCAGGCCACCGTCGTGGTGGGCGAGACCAACGGCACGTCAGCACGACTTGTGGTCGGGCAGTGATGGCGTGGCGTGGTCCGTGCCCGGCCCCGAGACGATGAATCCCCTCTCCATCACCTTGCTCGCGCTCGCGATGTCGACCGACGCCTTCGCGGCGGCGGTGGGCCAGGGCGCTGCCCTGCACAAACCCCGCTGGAGCGGCGCCTTGCGCAGCGGCGCCATCTTCGGTTGCATCGAGGCCCTGACGCCGCTCATCGGCTGGGTGCTCGGCATCAGCGCGGCGGCCTGGGTGCAATCCTGGGACCACTGGATCGCCTTCGTGCTGCTCGTCGGGCTGGGCCTGAAGATGATCGTCGAGGCGATGGCCGAGCCGCGCCGCACGCAGGGCCGCCGGCTGCTGCGCCACTCGTTCTGGGCGCTGGCGCTGGCGGGCGTCGCGACCAGCATCGATGCGCTCGCGGTCGGCGTCGGCCTGGCCTTCATCGATGTGGCCATCCTGCCGATCGCGGCGGCCATCGGCTGCATGACCTTCGTCGCGGTGACCGCCGGCGTCATGCTGGGCCGCACGCTCGGCCATGTCGCCGGCCGGCGCGCCGAACTGCTCGGCGGTGTGGTGCTGATCGGCGTCGGCGCGACGATCCTCGTCGAGCACCTGCAGCTCGTCTAGCCGGCGGCGGCGGCAGGCCGCCCGGGCGCTAGGCGTTAGGCGTTAGGCTGGCCCGGGAGGGGGCGGACCTCCTCGTGGCCACCGTTGGTCCGCCAGAACTGCAGCAGCAGCGCCAGTCCGTCGGATCGGGACGCCGCCTGGCGCTGCGCATGCAGTTGCTGCTGCCAGGACGCGTTGGCCAGCTGCAGGAAGGCCGAGCGGGGCGCGCGCGTGAAACCCATCTCCCAGGCGCCGAAGGTGCGCTGCGGGATCGGCGCATGCAGCAGCTCGATCAGCCCGGTGTGCAGCGGCGAGCGGACGATGTGGTCGTACACCGTGCGCACGCCCTCGGCCGGGCCCTCGAAGTACTGCAGGAAGGAGCCGTCGTGATGCAGCAGCACCCCGGTCACGCCGAGTGAGTGATTGCGCGCGCGTGCGCGCAGGAGCAGCGCTTCGAGGTCCTCGTCGGACAGGCGTTGGCGGGCACTGCTGACGTAGGCGACGGCTTCGAGGGGCATGAGCAGGTTCAGTGCGAGAAGGGAGCGCGCGGCGTTCAGCGCCGCGAGCCGTGTCGCAAGCGACATGGCTCGCGTGGAGGATGCCACCAGGGTCGCGACGGCAGTGATCGGAAATGCCGCGCGAAACGATGCCTTGTTCGACGCAGGGCGCAGCCACTGCCGTGCGCCGATCGCGCACGGGCTCCCGTACCGAGGGCCTCGCGGCCTACCTTCCTACAATCCGCCCCATGCTTCCCCAGCGCACGCTCAAGTCCATCACCCGCGCCGTCGGCGTCGGTCTGCACACCGGGCAGCGGGTCGAGCTCACGCTGCGGCCGGCCGCGCCGGACAGCGGCATCGTGTTCCGCCGCGTCGACCTGCCGGTGCCGGTGGACATCCCGGTGCGCGCCGATTCGGTGTGCGACACCAAGGGTCTGGCCTCGACGCTGTCGCCCGGCGGCGAGCCCGGCGCGCCGAAGGTCAACACCGTCGAGCACCTGATGTCGGCCTGCGCCGGTCTGGGCATCGACAACCTGCTGGTCGACATCACCGCCGAGGAGGTGCCGATCCTCGACGGCTCGGCCGCGAGCTTCGTCTACCTGCTGCAGAGCGCCGGCTTCGCCGAGCAGGCGGCGCCCAAGCGCTTCATCCGCGTGCTCAAGACGGTGGAGGTGCGCGAGGGCGAGGGCGCTCGGGCCAAGTGGGCGCGGCTCGAGCCCTACCACGGCTGGCGCTTCGCCTTCGAGATCGACTTCGGCCATCCGGCCGTGGACCAGACCGGCCAGCGCGTCGTGTTCGACTTCTCCGAGGGCCAGTACCCGCGCGACATCGCCCGCGCGCGCACCTTCGGCTTCACGAAGGACGTGGAGATGATGCGCTCGCGCGGCCTGAGCCTGGGCGGCAGCATGGACAACGCGATCGTCGTCGACGACCAGCGCGTGCTCAACGCCGAGGGCCTGCGCTACGACGACGAGTTCACCAAGCACAAGGTGCTCGACGCGATCGGCGATCTCTACATCGCCGGCCACCCGATGCTGGCGTCCTACACGGCCTACAAGTCCGGCCATGCGCTGAACAACGTGCTGCTGCGCGCGCTGCTCGACGACCCCGAGGCCTACGACATCGCGACTTTCGAGCGCGCCTCCGACGCGCCGCGCGGTTTCGCCGAGCCGGCCCCGGCCTGGTGAGCGGGGGCCGGGCGCGATGCTGATCGTCCGCTGGGTGGTGATGCTGCTGCTGGCGGCGGCGGTGCTGTGCTTCGCGATGTACATCGGCACGTCCGAGCGTCGCTGGCGCGACCGCGGGCTGCTGATCCTGAAGTGGACGGTGCTCGCCGCGCTGGGTTTCTTTGCGGTGCTGATCCTCGAGCGCCTGGCGCTGATGGTCTGAGCGGGCGCGGCCGGGACCACCGAGCGCGGGCCGCACGGTGGCCGGTCGGGTGCAGGGGCGATGCGCCTGCCGCAGAATGCGCCCGGCACCGGGCCCGCGACTTGCCTGCCGGTGTCACGGAGGTCGATGCGATGTTCCCACTGCTCCCCACCCCGGGCCGGCGTGCCTTCCTGGCGGCGGCCGGCTGCCTGGTCGTGGCGCCGCTTGCCGCGGCACCGGCCGATGCGACCGGCGGTGACCCGTTCGGCTCGCTGCAATGGCCCGACTTGCGGCGCGAGTTCTTCGGCGACGCACCGCTGCGCTTCGACGAACGCGTCCAGGTCAAGGGCCCGGGTTTCGCGGTCGACCCGATGACCGTGCCGGTCACGGTGACGGCCGAGGGGCTGGCCGATGTCGAGCGCATCGTCGTGATCGTCGACCGCAACCCGATCCGCAAGGTGCTGGAGTTCGAGCCGCTGGCCGGCGCGCGGCCCTCGGTCTCCTTTCGCTTCAAGCTCGAGCAGGCCAGCCCGGTGCGCGCGGCCGCGCGCACGAAGGACGGGGTCTGGCATGTCGGCGGTGCGCTGGTCGACTCGGCTGGCGGCGGCTGCACCGTGCCGGGGTCGACGCGCGCCGACGGCTCCTGGTCGCGCACGCTCGGCCAGGTCAGCGGACGGGTGTTCGAGGCGCCCGACGCGCCCGGTGGCGCGCGGGTGCGGCTGCGCGTGATGCACCCGATGGACACCGGCCTGGCCGCCGGCATCCCGGCCTTCTACCTGAAACGACTGTCGCTCAGCGACGCGAGCGGCGCCGAGCTGCTGCGCCTCGCGACGTTCGAGCCGGTCAGCGAGAACCCGGTGTTTTCCTTCGATTTCGTGCGCCGGCCGGACGGGCCGCTCGTCGTCCGCGGCAGCGACAACAACGGCAACAAGGTCGAGGGGCGGCTGTGAGGGCGATCGTCGTTTTCATGCTGGGGCTGGGCCTCGCAGCGGCGCTGCAGGCCGCGCCCGACCCGGCGACGCTGGACTACCGCCTGAGCGCACGCGCGCTCGACGATGGCGTCTACGTGGTGGAGGGGGCCAACGCCGACTTCGATCGCGCGAACGGCTGCAACATCATCAACACCGGTTTCCTGGTCGGCCGCGATGGCGTGCTGGTCGTCAACACCGGGCCGAGCCGGCGCTACGGGGAACAGTTGCGTGCGCTGATCGCACGCACCACGGCCAAGCCGGTCACGGCGGTCATCCACCTGAACCTGCATCCGGACTATTTCCTCGGCAGCCAGGCCTTCGCCGACGTGCCACGCTACGCGACGCCGGCCACGCTCGAGGGCATGCGCGCCGAGGCCCGGGCCTACGAGGACAACCTCTACCGCCTGTGCGGCGACTGGATGAAGGGCACCGAGGCGCTGCTGCCCGACCGGGTGTTGGCGCCGGGCGACACGATCGCGCTGGCCGGACGGCAGATCGCCGTGCGCGAGTTCAAGGGCCACACCGCGTCCGACCTGGTGCTGCGCGACGAGGCCAGCGGCACGCTGTTCGCCGGCGGGCTGGTGTTCGCCGAGCGGGTGCCGACGACGCCGCACGCGCGCGTCCCCGAGTGGCTGGCCAGCCTCGACGCGCTCGCCGCCCAGCCGATGCGCACCCTCGTGCCCAGCCACGGGCCGGTGGCGCAGGGCCTCGCCGGTATCGACCAGACCCGGCGCTACCTGCGCTGGCTCGAGGGCAGCCTCGCCAGCGCGGCCCGGCGCGGCCTCGAGGTGTCCGAGCTGCTGGCCCAGCCGGTGCCGGCCGAATTCCGCGCCTGGGCGGCCTTCGACACCGAGTACGTGCGCAACATCGTCCACCTGTACCCGGCGCACGAGGCGCGTTCGCTCCAGTCGCGCTGAAGCAACGCTGCTCCACCCGGAAGCAGTCACAGCCGGCCGTGTTGCGGTGAAACCCGCGCCGGGGGGACTCAGGGCTATCCCCGGGGCAGTGGCACGCGGATTGCGCTCAGACTTTGGCACGCGTCAGCCGCCATATCGCGCGGCTCGCGGCGAACTCGAGGAGACATTCCAAATGCGAACCCGGCTTCTTTCCCTGCTGATCACCGCGGCCTGCGCCAGCTTCGGCGTCCAGGCCCAAGGCGTCACCGACGCCATGATCGCGAACGATGCGGCGACCACGGGCGACGTCCTGACCTGGGGCCTCGGCTCCGAAGGGCAGCGCTTCTCGCCGCTGAACAAGATCAACGCGACCAACGCCGGCCGGCTGGTGCCCGCATGGTCGATGTCCTTCGGCGGCGAGAAGCAGCGCGGCCAGGAAGCGCAGCCGCTGATCCACAAGGGCAAGATGTTCGTCACGGCCTCGTACTCGCGCGTCTTCGCGATCGATGCCAAGACCGGCCAGAAGCTGTGGAAGTACGAGCACCGCCTGCCCGACGGCATCGTGCCCTGCTGCGACATGATCAACCGCGGCGCCGCGCTCTACGGTGACCTGGTGATCTTCGGCACGCTCGACGCCCAGCTCGTCGCGCTGAACCAGAACACCGGCGAGGTGGTCTGGAAGGAGAAGATCGACGACATCGGCGCCGGCTACAGCTACTCGGCCGCCCCGCTGATCGCCGGCGGCCTGCTGATGACCGGTGTGTCCGGCGGCGAGTTCGGCATCCTGGGCCGCGTCGAGGCGCGCGATCCCAAGACCGGCAAGATGGTCTGGATGCGTCCGACCGTCGAAGGCCACATGGGCTACAAGTGGGATGCCGCGGGCAACAAGATCGAGAACGGCATCTCGGGCAAGACCGGCGCGACCTGGCCGGGCGACCTGTGGAAGGTCGGCGGCGCGGCCACCTGGCTGGGTGGCACCTACGACAACAAGACCGGCCTGGCCTACTTCGGCACGGGCAACCCGGCGCCGTGGAACAGCCACCTGCGCAAGGGCGACAACCTCTACTCCTGCTCGACCGTCGCGCTCGACATCAAGACCGGCCAGATCGTCTGGCACTACCAGAACACGCCGAACGACGGCTGGGACTTCGACGGCGTCAACGAGTTCGTGACCTTCGACATGGACGGCCAGCGCGTCGGCGGCAAGGCCGACCGCAACGGCTTCTTCTACGTCAACGACGCGAAGACCGGCAAGCTGCTCAACGCCTTCCCCTTCGTCAAGAAGGTCACCTGGGCGACCGGCATCGACCTGAAGACCGGCCGGCCGAACTATGTGCCCGAGAACCGTCCGGGCGACCCGACCGCCGGTGCCGACGGCAAGAAGGGCGCGGTGGTCTTCTCCGCGCCGAGCTTCCTGGGTGGCAAGAACCAGATGCCGATGGCCTACTCGCCGGCGACCAAGCTGTTCTACGTGCCGTCGAACGAATGGGGCATGGACATCTGGAACGAGCCGATCACCTACAAGAAGGGTGCGGCCTACCTGGGTGCCGGCTTCACGATCAAGACCATCAACGACGAGTACATCGGCGCGCTGCGCGCGGTGGACCCGAAGAGCGGCAAGATCGTCTGGGAAGTCAAGAACAACGCCCCGCTGTGGGGTGGTGTGCTGACGACCGCCGGCAACCTGGTGTTCTGGGGCACGCCCGAGGGCTACCTGAAGGCGGCCGACGCCAAGACCGGCAAGGTCCTGTGGCAGTTCCAGACCGGCTCGGGCATCGTGGCGCCCCCGATCACCTGGGACGAAGGCGGCGAGCAGTACATCGCCGTGGTCTCGGGCTGGGGCGGTGCGGTGCCGCTGTGGGGTGGCGACGTGGCCAAGAAGGTCAACTACCTCGAGCAGGGCGGCAGCGTCTGGGTGTTCAAGCTGGCCAGCACCTACGGTGCCGCCGCTGCGGCGGGCGACGCCGGCCAGAAGGTCGCGTCCAAGTAAGCAGAGTCTGCGGGGTCGCGCGAGCGGCCCCGCGGAGGAGAGCTCAGCGCCCCTGACGGGAGGGTGTTCCGGGTGACCGGGACACCGCCCTCAGGGGCGTTCCCATTGGTGGAGCTCGAGTTCGAGCCGACCGCCGCTCAGGAAGACCGAGTTGGCCGGTTCGTCGCGTTCCAGCTTCACCAGCCCCGGACCGGGGCAGTACCACTCGGTGGTGGTCAGCGGCATGTCGCGCCAGCCGACCACGCCATCGGCGTAGAGCCGCACGACCGCCTGGCCCTGCACGCGCAGGCAGTGCTCGAAGCGGCCGGCCGGCACGGTCACGACCTCGTCGGTCGCCTCGATCGCATAGCGCATCGGCACGGCCTTGCCTTCGTGCCGCACCTCCAGCGGAAAGCCCTGGCGCCGCTCGAGCAGGTAGGGCACGGTCGCGGACTGCCATTCCGTGCCGACCGCGAGGGGCTCCTTCAGCACATAGCGCGGGACGGTGTCCTTTTCCGGCTCTTCCTGCAGATCGTGCTTCGTCGCGACGCGGTAGATGCCGGTCGCATCGCGGCGCAGCCAGTAATCGACCCCGTCGTCGCTGTGGCGACGGTAGGCCGTCGCACCGGCGTAGTCCTCCTCGGGCAGGGTGCGCATCACCAGCCAGCTGCCGTCGCTGCGTCCCGCCGAGGTCTCGATCTGCTGGTGGTAGGTCCAGACATGGCCGGGTTCGAGCGGGAACAGCGTCGCCGATGGCGGCGCCTGCTCGCCGCAGCCGGTGACGGCCAGGGTCGTGGCCACCGCGATCCACGTCGCGTACCCCCATGCCGTGGGGCGCCGACGGGGATCCGGCGCGGCCGGTCCGTCAGTGGCGGCCGCCGTCGGGGCGCGCGGCCCAGCCGCAACGGGAGGGAGCGTCATTTCTCGGGCAGTTGCGGCGAGGGCAGGTCGCGGATCTTCACCGACTGTTCCTCATTGCCTGGCCGCAGCCACGAGTAGCCCTGCGGTCCGGCCTTGGGCTCGGCCGTCCCGATCTGTGAGATGCCCTGGCGGTTCTTCTTCATCGCCTCGCCGAGGATGCTGTGCAATTCGCGCGAGTAGGGCAGCTTGTAGGCGCGTGGCGCGGCACTGGTCTTGCCCTTCTCGATCGGCTGCACCCACAGGTAGAGCGCACCAGCGTTCTTGGGTGTCGGCTCCTCGGTCACCACGGCGAGCAGCGAGAAGCGCGGCGGCAGCGTGCCCAGGCTGGGCCAGCCGCTGCGCGCATCGATCGCCCGGTCAGCGGCGAAGTACAGCGTGGTCACGCCGACCACCATCAGCGCCTTGGCCCAGCCGGGCCAGCGCGACCACACCAGCGCCAGCGCGGTCAGCGCGAGCGCAACGACGATCAGCCATACCGGCAAGGGGCTCATTTCGCTTCGTCCACCAGACTCTTCGGGAGCGTGTTGATGTCGCGCACCGTGCCATCGGCGTTGACGCTGAAGCGCAGCATCGTCGCCTCCTCGCCGGGCCGGGTGAGGGCGGTCGTGCCGTTGAACACGATCTCGGCGCGCGGATTGACCTTGACCACCGACACCGTCACGGGCACCGGCTCCTTGGTCTTCGATTCGTAGTAGTGCACGTTCACCGTGTACTCGCCGGGCAGGAAGCCGCGGATCGTCACGACCTCCTGGTTCAGCGGGTTCACGATCTCCTGGCCGTTGACGACGATGACGTCATTGGCCAGGCCGCGATCGTCGCGGTCGAGGTGCATCATGCCGACCTCGCGGGAGCGGAACCAGACCTTCTCGCCGCGCGGGTCCTCGACCCAGGTGTCGACGTCGTTCGGGTTGTTGTCGGGCCAGGTCGTCGTGATCATGAACTCGGCCTTCGCGTCGATCACCCCGGTCTTGGCCTTCGGGTTGATCGAGATGTAGGCAAGCACGAACATCAGCACCACGCCGATCAGCGTGTTGAAGAGCAGATCCGAGAACGGATCGATGTCGTCGTGACGACGCTTGCGCAGCAGGGCCATCGGATCAGACGCGGATCGCTTCGGCGTCCAGGATCGCCCCGGCCACGCGATCGGCCAGCCGATCGAGCAGCAGCAACTGGATGCCGAGCAGCAGGTTCGCGACCAGGCCCACCAGCGTCGTCACCAGCGCGATGCCCATGCCCAGCGTCATCTGCGCGAGCAGGGCCTGGATCTGCGCGGTGTCAGTGCCCTTGGCCAGGTCGAGCTGGCCGATCATCACGATGAAGCCGACCACGGTGCCGAGCAGGCCGAGCTTGATCGTCGCGCCGGCGAACCACCAGGCGGTTTCGTGCGGACCGTGCGTCAGATCCCCCAGGTGCTGAGCCGCTTGCTCGGCGCCGCGCGAATGGCTGTGGCGGTAGGCGCTGCGCCAGGGGCTGCCCGGGTGGCACTCGCGCTCGAGCCGGCGCGCACGCACGCCACACCACATCGTGATGATGGCCGTCAGCGCGACGATGCCGGCGCTGATGCCGCTGGGGTCGCTGTTCATCAGGCGCGACCACCAGCCGCCCTGCCAGGCCCAGGCGCTGCCGAACAGCAGCACGCCGGCGGTCACCGCCCAGGCGTAGAACGCCCGTCCGGCAGCGACCGCTGCCGTTTCCGTTGCGGCGGCCATCAGCGACCCGCTCCGGGAGGCCAGTAGAGCTTGCGGTAGATCGTGTTGCGGCTGATGCCCAGGCGGCGGGCGGCCACCGAGATGTTGCCGCCCGCCTCGGCGAGTGCGCGCCGCACGGTCTCGTTCTCGAGCTGCTGCAGCGTGCGCGTGCCGGGGGGTTCGGGGCCCTCGCCCGCGGAGGCCGGCTCGACGCCCGCCGGCGTCACCGCCGGGGCCGGGCCGGGGGAGCTGTGCGCCGCGGCGGCCGAGGTCGCACCGCGACGGGCGTCGATCAGGAAGTCCTCGGACAGGTGCTGGGTCGAGATCACCGGCTCCTGGCCCGCCATCGCCACGGCGGTCCGCAGCAGGGTGGCGAGCTGGCGGATGTTGCCGGGCCAGTGGTAGCTCTGCATCAGGCGGATGACCTCGGCGTCGAGCCGGGGCATGCAGCCGCGGCATTCGCGCTTGAGCAGCCGCTCGGCCAGCACCATCAGGTCGCTGCGCTCGCGCAGCGCCGGCAGCTGCACGACCAGGCCGTTGAGGCGGTAATACAGGTCTTCGCGGAAGCTGCGCGCGGCGATCATCTCGCGCAGCGGGCGGTGCGTCGCGCTGATCACGGCGACGTCCACCGCCATCGGCCGGCCGCCGCCCAACGGCGTGATCTCGCGCTCCTGCAGCACGCGCAGCAGGCGGGCCTGCAGCGCCAGCGGCATGTCGCCGATCTCGTCGAGGAAGAGCGTGCCGCCGTGGGCCTGCATGACCTTGCCGGGGCAGCCCTTGCGGCGCGCGCCGGTGAAGGCGCCTTCCTCGTAGCCGAACAGCTCGGACTCGATCAGGCTCTCGGGGATGGACGCGCAGTTGACCGCAACGAAGGGGCCGTCGGCACGCTTGCTGGCCTGGTGGATCGCGCGTGCCAGCACCTCCTTGCCGCTGCCGGTCTCGCCCTGGATCAGGATCGCGATGTCACGGTCGAGCACGCGCTGCACGCGATCGATCACGGCCTCCATCGCGGCGTCGCCGGTCTGCAGCTGGCGCAGGCTGGGCACGGCGGCCGGCGGGGCGGCCGGACGTGGTGCCTCGAGGTTGACCTCGGCGGGGCGCTCGGCGCCCGGCTCGCCGGTGATCGGGCGCGGCTCAGGCGCGGTGTTGGCCTCGGCGTCGACCCCGGCGCTGCCGCGGTGGTGCCAGTGCTGCCAGCTGAAGCGCGCGATCGCGTGCACCGGGCGGCCGTCCGGCAGGCGCAGCGGCAGTGGCGTCGCGAGTGCCGAGCTGAAGTGGTCGACCAGCATGCCCAGGGTGATGCCGAACAAGCCGGTCAGCGAGTTCATCCGCAGGCCGGCGCCGGACATGTTCAGCAGGTCGAGCGCGGCGCGGTTGGCCCCCTGCAGCTTGCCGTCGGGCCCGACGGCCACGATGCCTTCCATCAGCGTGCCCAGGTATTCGGCGCGGCCGTGGAAGTGAAGCCGCAGCGACTGGCGCGAGTCCTCGAGCAGCCAGTGGTTCTGGATCATGCGCGCGGACATGTGCACCAGGCCCATGGTGTGCGTGTGGAAGCTGTGGTGGTCGCCGGTCACGTCGAGCACGCCGACGACGTTGCCCCGCGGATCGCAGATCGGCGATGCGGAGCACGTCAGGAAGTGGTTGGCGTGCATGTAGTGCTCGTCGGCGTGGACGAGCGTGGGCCGTTCGGTGACCAGCGAGGTGCCGATCGCGTTCGTCCCCTTGCTCGCCTCGCTCCAGTTGACCCCGGGGGCGAGCGCGATCTTCGAGGCACGGGCGAGGAAGTCGTCGTGGCCGACCGAGTGCAGCACCGTGCCCTGCACGTCCGTGAGCAGCACCATGCTCTGGGTCGCGAGGACCTGCTCGAGCAGCATCTCCATCACCGGCACCGAGTGCACCGACAGGCGCCGGTTGCGCTCGCGGGCGACGGCCAGGTCGGCGCGGATCAGCGGGGCATGGTCGGGCGCGCGGATCGGGCTGATGCCCAGCGTGTTGCAGCGCTCGTGCGACTGCAGGATCGTGTCGGTGTGACCCGGATCGAGCGGTAGCCAAGCGGCGGTGGCCACGCGCCCGAAAGTCGGCATGCGGCCGTCGCGGGTCGCGTGCCGTGGGGCTGGGAGGTTCGCCATGCTGTCTCCTGCCGCGCAGGCGGCGTACCGGGCGCTGAGCTGCCGCGCGCCGGGGGGTGTTCAGGTGCCAAATACTTCATCGGCACGACGAGACGGATGTTAAAAAAGCCGGGCGGGACAAACCATGCCTCGCTTGTCCGGGGCATTGCAGCGGAATTGTGCTCCGGGATGCTCCATATGGGAGCAAACTGTCGGGATGACCCCGGTCATCAGATCTTCCGGGGGCCGCGTTGTGCGGTGGCACATCGCTTGCACTTTCGCTCTGCTTCCCGCCACCGTCTTGGAGTTCCTTGCGCATGAGCTTGCATCCGACTTTCACCCGTGCCGGCCTTGCCGCCGTGCTCCTCGCCGCCTGCGGCGCCGTCTTCGCCCATGGCGACGTGACCCCCCAGCCGGTCGACACCGCCGGTCTGCCGTCGCTCGGCGATGACTGGAAGACCGAGAACCCGTTCCGCGGCAGCGCCGACGCGGCCAAGATCGGTGCCTCGGCCTACGGCGGCAATTGCGCCGCCTGCCACGGCATCGAGGCCATCTCGGGCGGCATCACGCCGGACTTGCGCAAGCTCGACGGCGAATGCGCCGCGCTCGCCGACGCCGGCAAGAAGGCCGCCTGCGTCAAGGAGATCGACGAGTACTTCATCAACACCGTCCGCAAGGGCAAGCAGCGCAATGGCGCCTTCAAGATGTTCCCCTTCGAGGGCAAGCTGAACCAGGAGGCGATGTGGGCCATCAAGACCTACCTCGAGTCCCGCCGCGAGAAGCCGCTGTGACCGGCCGTCGCCGGCTGTTGGTTGCCGCCGCCTGCGCCTCGCTGGCCGGTGTCGCCCGGGCCCAGTCCGAGCCGAGCGCCCTGGAGAGGGTGCTCAAGCGCGGCAGCCTGAGCGTCGCCGTCTACCAGGACATGCCGCCCTTCTATGACAAGGGGGCCGGCATCGATGTCGAGCTCGCCGCGGCGCTGGCCGAGGGGCTGGGCGTCAAGTCCAGCCTGCTGGCCCTGCGTGCCGACGAGAGCCTCGAGGACGACCTGCGCCACGCGGTCTGGAAGGGCCACTACCTCGGCTGGGGGCCGGCCGACGTGATGCTGCATGTGCCGGTCGACCGCCCGCTGATCGAGCTGGTGCCGCAGGTTTCCATCTTCGGCCCCTATTACCAGGAGCGCGTGATGCTCGCCTGGGACCGCGAGCGCGGCCCGGTGCCCGAGTCGCTGATGGCACTGAAGGGGCAGCCGCTCGTCGTCTCGGGCATCTCGCTGCCCGGCTGGCTGATGATCGGTGCCGAGGGCGGGATGCTGCGCGAGACGCTCAAGACCCAGTTCCCGCATGGTGTGGCCGCGGCGCAGGCGCTGCTGGCCGGCGAGGCGGTCGCGGCGGCGGGCCTGGCCTCGGAGCTCGAGTCGGTGCTGGCCGGCCAGCCGCGCTACGCGATCATCCCGATCCCCTCGCCGCGTGCGCCGCGCGACGGCTGGGCGGTCGGCATGGCCGTCAAGAAGGGGGCGACCGATCTCGCCCAGGCCTTGCAGAAGCGCCTGAACGAGCTCGCCACCGGGGGGCAGCTGCGCGCGATGTTCGAGCCGCGCGGCATCCGCTGGCACCCGATGCAGGGCTGATCAGAAGGCGCGGCCCTTGCGGTACTGCGCATGGGCGCGCCGCGCGAGCGGTGCGACCTGCGCCAGCGCCGCCAGCGAGCGCCCGGCGTGGGCGTGGCTGATCGCGAGGCCGAGTGCATCGGCGGCGTCCTTGCCGGGCTCGCCGGGCAGCGCGAGCAGCCGCGCGACCATGGCCTGGACCTGCTCCTTCTTCGCCTGGCCGTGGCCGACCACGGCCTTCTTCATCTGCAGCGCGGTGTACTCCGACACCGCCAGACCGCCCGAGACCAGCGCCGCCAGTGCCGCGCCGCGCGCCTGGCCGAGCAGCAGCGTCGACTGCGGGTTGACGTTGACGAACACGATCTCGACGGCCGCGCAGTCGGGCGTGTAGCGCGTCATCACCTCGCGCACGCCCTCGAAGATCAGTTTGAGCCGCCCGGGGAGGTCGCCGTTGGGCAGCGCGCCGGTCGAGATCGTGCCGCTGGCGACGTAATGCAGCCGCGCACCAGCCGCTTCGATGACACCAAAACCCGTGGTGCGGAGTCCCGGATCGATGCCGAGGATCCTCACGGGGGCGGCCTCCGTCGGGCTTCGGCGCGGCAAGGATGTTGGTGCAGGCGCACGCCCGCGCCAGCGCACGTGAAGCCGCGCAGCAGCGTGCCGGAACCCAGATCGGCGGTGCGCAGGCCGGGGTCGATGCCGAGGAATCTCATCGGCTCAGATTCTCAGCTCGAAGTACCAGCGCACCGAGTGGAAGAACACCGGCGCCGCGAAGCACAGCGGTGCGACACGGTCGAGCAGCCCGACCGCGCCGGTGACCGAGGCGCGGTGGCCCCACCAGCGCACCCCGGCGTCGCGCTTGAGCGCCTCCATCACGAACTCGCCCAGCGTGCCGCAACCGGCCGCGAGTGCGGCCATCGAGACCGCCTGCAAGGGTTTGAACGGCGTGATCCAGTACAGCAGCCCGCCGACCAGCCCGGCGCCCAGCGTCCCGAGTGCCCAGGCGCGCAGGCTGAAGCTGCGGCTGATCCGGCGCGCGATCGGGCGTCGGCGCAGCCGGCGGCTGACGAGTGCCTGCACGATCTGCGCGGCACCGACGACGACGACCAGGAAGAACACCAGGAAGGCCCCCCGGTCCGGCGCCCGCGGGAACTGCAGCAGCAGCAGCGCCGGCGCATGGCTCAGGCCGTAGACGCACACGGTCAGGCCCCACTGGAGCTTGGCAGTGCGCTCGAGGAAACGCTCGGGGTCGCCGGCCAGCGCGCTGAGCACCGGGATCGCAAGAAAGACGTAGACGGGGATCAGGACCGTGAACAGGTCGAAGTGACGCGTGCCGACCAGGGTGAACTGCAGCGGCAGCACGACGAAGAAGGCCAGCAGCAGGCTGCGGTGGTCGCTGCGGCGCGTGTGCATCAGCGTGATGTATTCGCGCAGCGCGACGAAGGCGACGCCGCCGAACAGCAGCGTCGCACCGAGCGGCCCCGAGACCCAGGCGAGCCAGAACAGCGTTGCGAACACCCACACCGCGCGCAGCTCGCGCAGCCAGCGCACGAAGGCCTCGCGCTGCGCACTCGTGCGCTCGCGCAGCGAGGCCAGCAGGGACAGCGCGCTCGCGAGCGCCAGCGCGCCGAACAGGAGCAGGAACAGCAGCCCGGTCTGCTCGCCGGCGCTGAGCTGTCTCAGCGCGCTCATGACGACACCCCGCTCGCCGGGTACGGCGAGCACCCCTCCGGGAGGGGGGCGCCTTGCTTGGGGCGGCCCAGCGCTGCGGCGCTCATGCGGCCACCGCCTCCAGCGCGAGCACCGCATCGCGGGCCCGCTCCAGGAAGGCCCGCTTGTCCTCGCCCGGCTGCGGTGGCGCCAGCGGCGCGCCGAAGGTCACCGAGCACAGGATCGGCACCGGCAGCACCTCGCCCTTGGGCATCACGCGCTGGACGTTGTCGATCCAGGCCGGGATCAGCACGACGCCGGGGAACTGCTCGGCCAGGTGGTAGAGCCCGCTCTTGAAGGCCGCCGGCAGCCCGCCGCTGCCGCGCGTGCCCTCGGGGAAGATGACCAGCGAGGCGCCCTGCTTGAGCGCCTCGACGAGCGGCTCGAGCGGATCCTGCTCGTCGCTGCGCTGGCGGTTCACGTAGACCGCGTTGAACACGTCGCGCGTGATCCAGTGGCGCAGCCGGCCCGCGGTCCAGTAGTCCTTCGCGGCGATCGGCCGCGTGCCGGCACGCAGTTCGCGCGGCAGCGCGGCCCAGATCAGCAGCCAGTCGAGGTGGCTCTGGTGGTTGGCGAAATAGATGCGCTGCTCGGCCTTTGGCGCACAGCCGATCCAGTGGCCCTGCGCGCCGGTGATCAGCCGCGCGGCGCACGACAGCGCGAACCCGGCGGCCTCGGCGGCGAGGGACATGGGCGCAATGCGCCGCGCGCCGCGGGGGTCAGTGACGGAAGTGCCGCACGCCGGTCAGCACCATCGCGATGCCACGCTCGTCGGCCGCAGCGATCACCTCGTCGTCCTTGATGCTGCCGCCGGGCTGGATCACGCAGGTCGCGCCGGCGTCGGCCAGCACGTCCAGGCCGTCGCGGAAGGGGAAGAAGGCGTCGCTGGCGACGCAGGAGCCGGCCAGCGTCAGCCCGGCGTGCTGGGCCTTGATGCTGGCGATGCGCGCGCTGTCGAGCCGGCTCATCTGGCCGGCGCCGACGCCCAGCGTCATGCCGCCGCCGCAGAACACGATCGCGTTGCTCTTGACGAACTTCGCGACCTGCCAGGCGAACAGCAGGTCGGCGGTCTGCGCCGCGGTCGGTGCCTTCTTCGTCACCAGTTTCAGGTCGGCCTCGACGAGTTCGTGGTTGTCGGCGCTCTGGATCAGCAGGCCCGAGCCGACACGCTTGACGTCATGCGCGTTCAGGCCGCGCGACCAGGCGTCCTTCGCGTCGCGCCGCACGCCGTCGAGCGCGATGCGCAGCACGCGGGTGTTGGCCTTGGCCTTGAAGACGGCCAGCGCGCCCTCGGTGTAGGCCGGGGCGATCAGCACCTCGACGAACTGCTTGGCGACGGCCTGCGCCGCGGCCTCGTCGACCGTCGTGTTGAAGGCGATGATGCCGCCGAAGGCCGACGTCGGGTCGGTCTTGAAGGCCTTGGCATAGGCCTCGGCCGCGTTCGCGCCGAGCGCGACGCCGCAGGGGTTGGCGTGCTTGACGATGACGCAGGCGGGCGTGCCGGCATCGAAGCTCTTCACGCACTCCCAGGCCGCGTCGGCGTCGGCGATGTTGTTGTACGAGAGCTCCTTGCCCTGCAGTTGCACCGCGGTGACCAGCGAGCCCGGGGCCGGGTGCAGGTCGCGGTAGAAGGCGGCGGCCTGGTGCGGGTTCTCGCCGTAGCGCAGGTCCTGCAGCTTGACGAAGCGGCCATTGCTCTGCGCCGGGAACTCGGCCTTCGTGCCGTCCGGGCGCAGCGCCGACAGGTGGTCGCTGATCGCGGCGTCGTAGTTGCTGATGCGGTTGAAGGCCGCGACCGCGAGCGCGAAGCGCGTCGCCTCGCTGACCTGGCCGCCCTGCTGCAGCTCGGCGATCACGCCCGCGTACTGCGCCGCGTCGGTCAGCACCGCGACGTCCTTCCAGTTCTTGGCCGCCGAGCGCACCATCGCCGGGCCGCCGATGTCGATGTTCTCGATCGCCTCCTCGAGCGTGCAGCCGGGCTTCGCGACCGTCGCCTCGAAGGGGTAGAGGTTGACGACCAGCAGGTCGATCGTCGCGATGTCGTGCGCGCTCAGCGCGGCCATGTGCTCGGGCAGGTCGCGGCGCGCCAGCAGGCCGCCGTGGATCTTCGGGTGCAGCGTCTTGACGCGGCCGTCGAGCATCTCGGGGAAGCCGGTGTGCTCGGCCACCTCGGTGACCGGCAGGCCGCTGTCGGCCAGCAGCTTGGCGGTGCCGCCGGTCGAGAGCAGCTTGACGCCCTGCGCGTGCAGCGCGCGGGCCAGGTCGACGATACCGGTCTTGTCGGAGACCGAGAGCAGGGCGGTGAGTTGGGTCATGGGAGGAAGGTTTACTTGATCAACTTGTGCTCGAGCAGCTTGCGGCGCAGCGTGTTGCGGTTGATGCCGAGCCACTCGGCGGCGCGCGACTGGTTGCCCTCGGCGCGCTGCATCACCACGTCGAGCAGCGGCTTCTCGACGACCTGCATGACCATCTCGTAGACGGCATGCGGCTCGGCGCCGCGCAGGTCCTTGAAGTAGGTTTCGAGGCTCTCGCGGATGCAGGCGTCGATGTGCTTCTTGCTCATGCTGCTTCTTCTTCGGGCGCGTCGCCGGCGAGGGGCCCGGCCTGCGGGAGCCGGTCGTGCTCGCCCGCCAGCCGGTCGAAATAGTCGCGGACCGCGGCGAGCTGATCCTCGCAGCGCTCCAGCGCGTTCATGCGGGCGCGGAACAGCGCGCCGCCGGGCAGGCCGTGGACATACCAGCCGATGTGCTTGCGCGCGCTGCGCACGCCGGTGCCGGCGTCGTCCCAGCCGTACAGCGCGTAGTGCTCGTGCAGGTGCTCGACCAGCCAGGCCTTCACCTCGGCCGTGTGCGGCGGCGCTGCGTGCTCGCCGGTGGCGAGGAAATGCGCGATCTCGCGGAACACCCACGGCCGGCCCTGGGCCGCGCGCCCGACCATCACCGCGTCGCAGCCGGTGCGCGCGAACACCGCGCGGGCGCGCTCGGGCGTGTTGATGTCGCCGTTGGCGACCACCGGGATGCGCACCGCGGCCTTCACGGCGGCGACGGTGTCGTACTCCGCCTCGCCGCGGTAGCCCTGCTCGCGCGTGCGGCCGTGCACGGTCAGCATCGCGATGCCCAGGTCCTCGGCGGCGCGCGCCAGCGCGAGCGCGTTGCGGTTCGCGGCGTCCCAGCCGGTGCGCATCTTCAGCGTCGCCGGCACGCCGCGCGCCGCGCAGGCGGTGACGACCGCCTCGACGATGCGCAGCGCCAGCGGCTCGTCGCGCATCAGCGCCGAGCCGGCCCAGACGTTGCAGACCTTCTTGGCCGGGCAGCCCATGTTGATGTCGATGACCTGGGCGCCGCGCTCGATGTTGTAGGCCGCGGCCTCGGCCATCATGATCGGCTCGGTGCCGGCGATCTGCACCGCGATCGGCGCGACCTCGCCGGTGTGGTCGGCGCGCCGCGAGGTCTTCAGGCTCGCCCACAGGTCGCGCCGCGAGGTGACCATCTCGCTGACCGCGTAGCCCGCGCCGAGCCGCTTGCACAGCATGCGAAAGGGCCGGTCGGTGACGCCCGCCATCGGCGCGACGAAGAGCCGATTCGGAACCTCGACAGGGCCGATGCGCAAGGGGGACACGGGGGCAGGGCTG
Source organism: Methylibium sp. (assembly GCA_035553715.1). Classification (GTDB taxonomy): domain Bacteria; phylum Pseudomonadota; class Gammaproteobacteria; order Burkholderiales; family Burkholderiaceae_C; genus Methylibium. Next base: position 6,459 of record DATMJX010000311.1, on the reverse strand, counting down.
CTTAAAAAGAGGGCAGAGTATAGCGGCGCACCCCGTGCGCGCGGGCCGCGCCGGCGCGGCGTTCCGATGCTGCGCTGCACCGTCACAATCACGGCGCATGGACGCCTGGATCGAACCGCTGCTGGCCTTGCTGGCCCTGCCGAAATTCGGCCTGAGCACGGTGTTCGTCATCGCCTTCGTGTCGGCGACGCTGCTGCCGATGGGCTCCGAGCCGGCCGTGTTCGGGCTCATCAAGCTCAACCCCGAGCTGTTCTGGCCAGCGATCCTGGTCGCCACGGTGGGCAACACCCTGGGCGGCGCACTCAGCTGGTGGATGGGCTGGGGCGTCGAGCGCGCGGTCGAGCGCGCGCGCCATCGTCCGGTCGAGCACCGCGCGCTGCGCTGGCTGCAGCGCTTCGGTCCCAAGGCCTGCCTGCTGTCCTGGCTGCCGGTGGTGGGCGACCCGCTGTGCGCGGTGGCCGGCTGGCTGCGGCTGCCGTTCTGGCCCTGCCTGTTCTACATGGCGATCGGCAAGTTCGCGCGCTACCTGACGATGACGCTGCTGCTGCTGGGCGCGCTGCCCGGGCCGTTCCGGCCCTGAGGCATTCGGGCCGCCGGGTGCTGCGCTGGGCGGCCGGCCCCCCGGTCGCCGCTCGCGTGGGCGCGCCCGGCGGGTGTGCCGGGTGGCGCCACGCGGTGGCCGGCACTAAAGTGGTCCGTGCACGCCAACGGACGAACATGCCATGGTCGCGCCCGCTGCTCCCGTGACCGTCGCACTGCTGGCGGTGCCCGGCTGCTCGTCGGCCGCGACGCTCTACGGTCTCTATGACGCGCTGGCCGGCACGCGGCGCGACTGGCAGCGGCTGCACGGCTGTGGTGGGGCCGAATCGCCGCTGCGCCCGCTGATCGTGACGCGCGACGGGGGCGCGACCGTTCTGGCCAACGGCCTGCCGGTCCTGCCAGGCGCGGCCTGCGCCGATGTGCCCCGGCCCGACGCGGTCTGCATCACCGACCTGCAGCTGCCGCCCGACGAGCCGCTCGACGGACGCTTCGACGCCGAGGTCGACTGGTTGCGGGCGGTGCATGCGCGCGGCGCGACGCTGGCCTCGGCCTGCTCCGGCGCGCTGCTGCTCGCGCGCACCGGGTTGCTCGACGGGCTGGACGCGACCTCGCACTGGGCCTATTGCGACATCCTGCGCCGGCGCCACCCGACGATTCGCTGGCGGCCCGAGCGCGGGCTGGTCCTCGCCGGACCGGGACAGCGCCTGCTGATGGCGGGCAGCGGTGTCACCTGGCACCTGCTGGCGCTGGCGCTGATCGCGCGCTTCGCCTCGCCGGAGGAGGCGATGCAGGTCGCGCGGGTGAAGCTGTTCGACATCCACGCGGCCCCGCCGCAGGCCTATGCCTCGCTGAGCCGTGGCGGGGTGGTTGCCGATGCGGTGGTCGCGGCCGGCCAGCGCTGGGCCGGCGAGCATTACGCGCTCGGGAGTCCGGTCACCCGGATGGTCGCGCACTCAGGGCTGCCCGAGCGCAGCTTCAAGCGGCGTTTCACCCAGGCCACCGGCATGAGCCCGCTCGAGTACGTGCACGCGCTGCGGCTCGAGGAGGCCAAGCGGCGGCTCGAGGCCGGCGACGAGCCGGTCGAGGCGATCGCGCTCGAGGTCGGCTACCAGGACGCCAGCTTCTTCGGCCGCCTGTTCCACCGCAGGACCGGGCTGACGCCGGCGCAGTACCGGCGCCGTTTCGGCGCGTTGCGCCGCGCGCTGACGGGGGCGGCGCGTCCGGCTGAGTGAGGCGTTGCCTCCCAAAAACAAGTGGCTCCGAGGCACCGCCGGGCGGCGCACCGTGGCGCCGGCCCGCGCCGGCTGGTCGGCCGGGACCGCCCCAGGGGGCGCTTCACGATGAGAACCTTCACCCCGCGCCGGCGCCCGGTTGGCGTGCCGGTGCTCCCGCCGCTGCGGCCTCAGCGGAACTGGCAACCGCCTGGCTCGATCGCCCGGTTCAGCGCATGGACGTAGCGCTGCCCGTCCCAGCGGAACACCGCCAGGCAGCCGCCGGGGGTTGCAACACCGAGGTCGGCATGGCCGGCGGTCGATGCGCCGGTGGGCACGATCTCGACGCCCGGTGCCCAGCCCAGGCGCTCGCTCCAGCGACCGTCGGGCTCGCGCTTGAACAGCGCGACGTTGCCGCGCGCCGTCTCCGCGAAGCAGGCCGAGGGGCCGACGAACAGCGCGAACTCGTCGCGACCGTCACGGTCGATGTCGAGCCGCTCGATGGCGGGCTTGAACAGCGTCGCGCAGTCCGCGCGCCGCCAGCCGCCCTCGGCCGCCACCAGGCCGGCGGCGGCATAGACCGCCGCCTCCTCACGGTCCGGGGCCGGCGCCGCGACGCCGGCCAGCGGCAGGGCCAGGGCGGCCACCGGCCACCGGCGCACGCGTGGCCGCGTCAAGACGCCGCGCGCTTGCGCGAGGGCGCGGCCTTCTTGGCCGCCACCGGCTTGGCCGCGGCCTTCTTCGCCGGGGCCGGCCTCGGCGCGAGCCTGGCGACCTGCTCCGTCAGCGCGTCGATGCGCGCGATCAGCGCGTCGATGTCGCGGCTCGACGGCACGCCGAGCCGGCCCATCGCCTTGGCAACGCGTTCCTCGAAGATGCTCTCGAGCCGGTCCCACTGCTGGCCGGCCTTGCTCTGCACGCCGTCGCTCAGGCGGGTCATCTTGTCGCTGACCTCGCCGAGCTTCTCCTCGGCCGCCGCCTGGGTCTTGCGCTGGATCGACAGGCCCTCCTTGACCAGCGCGTCGAACACCTTCGTGCCCTCGCCCTGGGCCTTGGCGAAGGCCCCGAGGCCGGCCTGCCAGATCTCCTGGGCCGACTCGCGCACGGCGCTGGCGAACTGGTTGTCGAGCAGGTGCGCGACCGAAGGCGCACCGGCGGGGGCCGCCGACGGTTCGGCGGCGGTTTTCTGCGGCTTCTTGACCATGTCTGTCGTCCTCGATGGGGGCGCTGCCCGGCGCGGGCCGCGCTGGCGCTGACTATAGAAGCGCCGTCTAGGAGCGGCTGCCTAAACAGCCGTCGCGGCAGGCCGAGGCCGGCGCCTCAGGCCGTTGTGGCGCTGCGGCAGCGGTTGATCTCGATCGAGGCGTGCGCGACGGCCGGGAGCCCGGTGAGGCGCTCGCGGTAGGTGTCGGCGGCCAGCGGGGCGTCGGCCACCAGCGTCGCGTGCACCGCGAAGCCGGTGTCGCTGACGCGCCAGAGGTGCAGGTCGGCGACGCGCGCATCGCCGTCGGCCTCGAGGCGCTCGCGCACCTGGGCGGCCAGCGGGTCGTCCATCTCGCGGTCGAGCAAGATGGTGGCGGTGCGGCGCAACAGGCCGAGCGACCAGACCGCGATCATGCCGGCGCCGACCAGGCCGATCAGCGGATCGAGCCAGCCCCAGCCGGCGTACTTGCCGGCCAGCAGCGCGACGATCGCGAGCACCGAGGTCGCGGCGTCGGCCAGCACATGCAGGTAGGCGGCGCGCAGGTTCAGGTCGCCGTGCGCGTGGCCGTGGTGGTGCCCGTGCCCGTGCCCGTGCCCGTGATCGTGATCGTGATCGTGATCGTGATCGTGATCGTGCGGCGTCCCCTGCGCCGGCCCGCCGTGCAGCAGCCGCGCGCACACCAGATTGACCACCAGACCGAGCACGGCCACCCCGAGCGACTCGTCGTAGGCCACCGCGCGCGGCGACCACAGCCGCAGCAGCGACTCGGCCGCGATGCCCAGCGCGACCACGCCCAGCAGCACCGCGCTGGTGTAGGCGCCCAGCACCTCGACCTTCCACGGCCCGAAGGAGAAGCGCGTATCGCCCGCCCAGCGCCGCACCAGCGCGTAGCTCAGCGCCGCGACGCCGATGGCCGCCGCATGGGTGCCCATGTGCCAGCCGTCGGCCAGCAGCGCCATCGACTGCCAGCTCCAGCCGGCGGCGATCTCGGCGACCATCATGGCCAGCGTGATCACGATCACCCAGTGCGTGCGCCGCTCCGCGCTGCGGCGGTCGGCCGCGTAGTCGTGGCGGTGTTGCCAGGGGCTCAGGTCGTGGGCGTGGGGCATGGCGGACTTCCGTGGCGTCGTCATCGCGGGTGCCGCATGCCGGTGCGACCCTGCGGGCCCGTGACCGGGCCGTGCCCCGCGGGGGCCTCGACGCCGGTGGCCGATCGCGCCAGGCCGCTCAGGATGCCGCAGCGCCCGGCCGCGCTCGCGCCGGTGCAGCGCTCGCGCAGGGCCCGCAGCTGCTTCTCCAGCTCCTTGAGGCCGCGGATGCGCGTGGCCACATGGTCGATGTGCTCGTCGAGCAGCGCATCGACGTCGGCGCAGTCCGCGTCCGGCGCATCCCTGAAGCGCAGCAGGACGCGGATTTCCTCGAGCGTCATGTCGAGCGAGCGGCAGTGGCGGATGAAGGCCAGCTGCTCGACATGCGAGGGGCCGTAGATGCGGTAGTTGCCCTCGGTCCGCGGCGCGCGCGGCAGCAGGCCGTCGCGCTCGTAGTAGCGGATCGTCTCGACCGGGGTCTGGGTGGCCGCGGCAAGTTCGCCGATCTTCATCGTGTCGCTCCGTTCGTCAGCCCTGGCGCGGCACCGGCTGCCGCGCGACCCGCGCCATGCCGAGCGCCGCCGGGGTCGGTGGCCGCCCGTGATCTCGGCAACGGCCCGTGACGGCGACGCAACCCGTGACGCGAGGGAAGTCGATCATGTGCACGCTGTCCGATGGGGAGGGACGATCCTAAGCGCTGGGCACTTGACCCTGTAGCCGCTACAGGGTTTCCAATGCCGGCACCGACACCCCGACGTAACGATCCTCGCTGCCATGAGCGACGCCTGCTGCCACCACGACCATGCCGCCACCGCGGTGCGGGCCCACAGTCCGCGCTACCGCCGCATCCTGTGGATCGCGCTGCTGGTCAACGCGGCGATGTTCGCCGTCGAGCTGGGCGGTGGCCTGCACGCCGGCTCGGTGTCGCTGCTGGCCGACGCGGTGGACTTCTTCGGCGATGCCGCCAACTACGGCCTGTCGCTGTGGGTGCTGGGCATGGCGCTGGCCTGGCGGGCCCGCGCGGCGCTGTTCAAGGGGCTGACGATGGGCGCCTTCGGCGTCTTCGTGCTCGGCAAGGCGGCGTGGAGCGCGATCGCCGGCACCGTGCCCGAGCCGATCACGATGGGCGCGATCGGCCTGCTCGCGCTGCTGGCCAATGTATCGGTCGCCGTCCTGCTCTACGCCTGGCGCGAGGGCGACGCCAACATGCGCTCGGTGTGGCTGTGCAGCCGCAACGACGCGATCGGCAATGTGGCGGTGATGGCGGCGGCGCTCGGCGTGTTCGGTTCCGGCCGCGGCTGGCCCGACCTGGCCGTGGCCGCCGTGATGGGGGTGCTGGCGGTCACGGCGGCGGACTCGGTGATCCGCCAGGCCCGCGACGAACTGCGCCCGGCCGCCGGTGCCGCATGAGGCCGCCCACCCTGCCGGAGAGGTTGCGGCCCGCAAGGCCTGTCGGAGCATGGGTCGATACACTCGCGCCCGTGCGCCGCTGGCTGTCGATCCTGATGCTCGTGCTGTTGCCGCTGCAGTTCAGCTGGGCGGCGGTGGCGTCCTATTGCGAGCATGAGCGCGGCGCCGAGGCGGTCCACGTCGGCCACCACGCGCACGAGCATGCGGCGTCGGCCGATGCCGGCGAGAACGGCAAGCCGGCCGGCTTCGATGTCGACTGCGGCCATTGCCATGGCCAGCTCGCGGTGCCGGCCTTGCGGCTGACCGCACCGGCCCTGGCCGGCTCGGCCGGGCCGCTCGTGCCGACGGCCGCCGATGCCGTGCGGGCGCCACCCTCGCCCCGACCCGAACGCCCCCAGTGGGCGCGCCTCGCCTGATCGGCGAGGCGGGTCGTCGCGGCTTTCTCCGCTGCCCCCCGTTCGCGCCCTTGCGCGCTGCCCATGCGGCGCGCAAGGGCCGCTGCTCGCCGATCTCCCGTGCCTGGCTTTCCACACTGGAGTCTCGGATGCATCGACGAACACGACTCACGCCCCGCTGGCGCCATGCGCTGGGGGCGGCCGCGTCCTGCGCCGCACCCTGGGCGGCCGCGGCGCAGGACGCGGCCGCCGCCACGCTGGTTCAGGCCTTCGAGGCGGCCTGGGCCCGCCAGCCGGAGGCGCGGGCGCTGCCCGAGCGCCGCGAGGCCGCGCGCCAGCAGCGTGCCGCGGCCTTGGCCTGGACCCCCGAGGCGCCGGCACTCGAACTGGCCGGCCGGTCCGGCCGGCCGCTGCGCGACCGCGGCGTCCGGGAATATGAAGCCGGCATCGCGCTGCCGCTGTGGCTGCCCGGCGAACGCGGCCGCAGCGCCGCGCTCGCCGAGGCCGAGAGCGCCGCGCTCGAGAGCCGCGTGCTGGCGGCGCGGCTGCGCGTCGCTGCGGCGGTGCGCGAGGCCTGGTGGGGCTGGCAGCGTGCCCGCGTCGACGCCGAC
>DATMJX010000310.1:0-2886 GCA_035553715.1 Methylibium sp. | reverse complement strand
CTGGTAGAGCCAGGTCTCGGTGAGCGCCTGCCCATCGCACTGCAGATGCAGGCGCAGGTCGATCGGCTCGGGGCCTTCCGGCGGCACCACGTCGAACATCGCGCGCCAGCCGCGGCCGCCGGCGATCGGCCGCGCCGAGGTGAGCTCGACGCGGCCGCGGGACGCGCCGATCACCGGCTCGACCTTGGCCTTCGCGCCGATCAGCGCCAGGTCGCCTCCGTCGAAGTCGACCGCGAAACGCCACGAGAAGTACTTGCGCGGCTGGCCGATCACGCCGCCGAGCCCGGTGCGCGTGGCGACGCAGCGCGCCAGCGGCGGGCGCTGCGGCGCGTCGGCCCCCCAGTGCAGCCGGTAGGCGAGCAGCAGCTCCTCGCCGGGCACGGGCGGGCGTTTCGGGTTCCACAGCGCGACGATGTTGTCGAAGGTCTCGTCCACCGTCGGGATCTCGACCAGCTGCACCGAGCCGGCACCCCAGCCGGCCTTGGGCTCGACCCACAGGCTCGGCCGGCGCTCGTAGAACACGCCGTCGTCCTGGTAGTTCTGGAAATGGCGGTCGCGCTGCATCAGGCCGAAGCCGCGCGGGTTCTCGTCCTGGAAGGCGTTGAAGCGCAAGTTCGCCGGATTGGCCAGCGGGCGCCAGATCCATTCGCCGGCGCCGGTCCACATCTGCAGGCCGTCGCTGTCGTGGATCTCGGGGCGCCAGTCATTGGCCATCCGGCGGTCGTTCTCGCCGTGCTGGAACATGCTGGTCAGCGGCGCGATGCCCAGGCGCTCGATGGCCTTGCGCGGGTAGAGCGCGGCATCGACGTCCATCACCTGCGTGTCGCCCGGCGTGATCACGAAGCGGTAGGCGCCGGTGATGCTCGGCGAGTCGAGCAGCGCGTAGACCGTCACGCTGTTGGAGCGGGCCGCGGGCCGCTCGAGCCAGAAGGCGACGAAGTTCGGGAACTCCTCCGGCCGCGCCAGGCCGGTGTCGACCGCCAGCCCGCGCGCCGACAGCCCGTACTGCCACTCGCCGCCGACCGCGCGGAAATAGCTCGCGCCGAGGAAGGCCGACACGTCGCGCTCGAGGTCGGTGTGGAAGTTGAGCCGAAAGCCCGCGAAGCCCAGGTCGCGCGGCAGCGCGCGGCCGTCGACGCCGCTCCTGCCGTAGTCGAACAGCTCGGGATCGTAGGCCAGCTCGCGGGCCTGGCCGTCGACCACCTCGTGGATGCGCACCGGCGACTTGAAGAACAGCCCGAGGTGGAAGAACTGGGCGCGAAAGCGCAGGGCCTCGTCGGCCCACAGCGCATGGTCGGCACGGTAGCGGATCGCCTGGTGGCGGTCCCAGTTCAGGTCGCGGATCGCCTCGGGCAGCGTCGTCGACGGTGCCACATGGGGCTGGCCGGCCAGCGCACGGGCGCGGCCCTTGAGCACCGCGTAGTCGAAGGCTTGCGGCGCGCCGAGGACCTGAAGGCCGGCGGCGGCGGCGCGGCCGCTGGCCAGGGTTTGCAGCGCCGCCAGGGCGGCGGCGCCTCGAAGCAGGGAGCGACGGTGCATCGGGTCAGGAGCGAAGCGACGGGAACCGGCCGCGCCGGCCGGCGCGCGCCGCGGCCTCAGCAGGCCCGCAGGCCGAGGCGGTCGAAGAGTGCCTGATCCCGCTCGACTTCGGGGTTACCCGTCGTAAGCAGCTTGTCGCCGTAGAAGATCGAATTGGCGCCGGCCAGGAAGCACAGGGCCTGGATCGCCTCGCCCATCTCCTGGCGACCGGCCGACAGGCGCACGTAGGCGGTCGGCATCGTGATGCGCGCGACGGCGATGGTGCGCACGAACTCGAAGGGGTCGAGCTTGTCGCTGCCGGCCAGCGGCGTGCCCTCGACCTGCACCAGCTCGTTGATCGGCACCGATTCGGGATAGGGCTCGAGGTTGGCCAGCTGGGCCACCAGCGCGGCGCGCTCGCGCCGGCTCTCGCCCATGCCGACGATGCCGCCACAGCACACGTTCATGCCGGCCTCGCGCACGTTGGCCAGCGTCGCGAGCCGGTCCTCGTAGACGCGCGTCGAGATGATGCGGCCGTAGGCCTCGGGCGCGGTGTCGAGGTTGTGGTTGTAGTAGTCGACGCCGGCCTCCTTCAGCGCCTGTGCCTGCGGCTTGCTGAGCATGCCAAGCGTGCAGCAAGCCTCCAGGCCCAGCGACTTGACCTCGCGCACCAGCTCGGCGACTTTCTCGATGTCGCGGTCCTTCGGTTCGCGCCAGGCCGCGCCCATGCAGAAGCGCGTCGCGCCGGCGGCGACCGCCGCCTGGGCGGCTTCGCGCACCTTGGACACATCCATCAGCTTGTCGGCTTCGACGCCGGTGTCGTAGTGCACCGACTGCGGGCAGTAGCCGCAATCCTCGGGGCAGCCGCCGGTCTTGATCGACAGCAGCGTCGAGCGCTGCACCGCGTTGGCGTCATGGTGCTCGCGGTGCACCTGCTGGGCACGGAACAACAGGTCGTTGAAGGGCAGCTCGAACAGGGCGGCGATCGCATCGACGCTCCAGCGCTCGGTCGAGGCGTGCAGCGGCTGCGGGCGGACGAGGTGGACGGGTTTGGTCGCAGTCATCCTGCTATTGTCGCCGTTCGGCGGCCCACCAGCCGAGCGCCCCCTGAGCAGCCGCCCGGCCGGTGGCGAAGCAGGCCGTCAGCAGGTAGCCGCCGGTGGGCGCCTCCCAGTCCAGCATCTCGCCGGCGCAGAACAGGCCGGGCCGGACGCGGCACATCAAACGGTCGTCGAGCGCCTCGAAGCGCACGCCGCCGGCCGAGCTGATCGCCTCGTCCAGCGGGCGCGGAGCGCGCAGCATCAGCGGCAGCGCCTTCAGCGCCGCGGCCAGCCGGGCCGGGTCGTTGACGCCCTCGCGGCCCAGCAC
>DATMJX010000309.1:0-2757 GCA_035553715.1 Methylibium sp. | reverse complement strand
CTCGCGTCACCGCCTCAACACCCAGCTGACCTTCGACACCCTGGTGCCGGGCCGTGCCAACCAGATGGCGCGCACCGCCGCGCTGCATGTCGCCGGCGCGCCGGGCCACATGTACAACCCCCTGTTCATCTACGGCGGCGTCGGCCTGGGCAAGACCCACCTGATCCATGCGGTCGGCAACGCGCTGCTGAAGGACCGCCCCGACGCGCGCGTGCTCTACCTGCACGCCGAGCAGTTCATCACCGACGTGGTGAAGAACTACCAGCGCAAGACCTTCGACGAGCTGAAGGCCAAGTACCACTCGCTGGACCTGCTGCTGATCGACGACGTGCAGTTCTTCGCCGGCAAGGAGCGCACCCAGGAGGAGTTCTTCAACGCCTTCGAGGCGCTTCTGGCCAAGAAGGCCCACATCATCATGACGTCGGACACCTACCCGAAGGGGCTGGCCGACATCGACGAGCGCCTGACCAGCCGCTTCGACGCCGGCCTGACGGTGGCGATCGAGCCGCCCGAGCTTGAGATGCGGGTCGCGATCCTGATGAAGAAGTCCGACGTCGAAGGCACCACCATGCCCGAGGACGTGGCCTTCTTCATCGCCAAGAACGTGCGCGCCAACGTCCGCGAGCTCGAGGGCGCGCTGCGCAAGGTGCTGGCCTACGCGCGCTTTTCACAGAAGGACATCAGCATCGCGCTGGCGCGCGAGGCGCTGAAGGACCTGCTGTCGATCCAGAACCGCCAGATCTCGGTCGAGAACATCCAGAAGACCTGCGCCGACTTCTACAAGATCAAGGTCGCGGACATGTACAGCAAGAAGCGCCCGGCCTCGATCGCGCGGCCGCGCCAGATCGCGATGTACCTGGCCAAGGAGCTGACGCAGAAGAGCCTGCCCGAGATCGGCGAGCTGTTCGGCGGGCGCGACCACACGACGGTGCTGCACGCAGTGCGCAAGATCGGCAGCGAGCGCAGCAAGAACACCGAGCTGAACCAGCAGCTGCACGTGCTGGAACAGACGCTCAAGGGCTGAAGCACGGCCCGCCGCGTCTCGTCAAGGCACAAGCATGGGGACAACTCTGGAACAAGCCACCCGTCATCCACAGGCCGCGGCCCGATCGCCGGCTTGTCCCCAATCGGGCCGGCCGGCACCGGCCTGCAGGCCACAGGGTTCAATCCGGGCTAAGTCCTTGCTGGATCAGGCGAAAATCGCTCTATCCACAGGCGCAGTCCCTCCCTACTACAACGACCACTCTAAGAGGTTCACATGATTGTCTTGAAGAGCCCGCAGGAAAAATTGCTGACGGCCCTGCAGGCGGTCTCCGGCATCGTGGAGCGGCGCCACACGCTGCCGGTGCTGGCCAACGTGCTGCTGCGCAAGACGGGCGGCGAGATCGAGTTCACCACCAGCGACCTCGAGATCCAGGTGCGCACCCGCGCCGACTTCGACGGTGATGCCGGCAACTTCGCGACCACGGTCGGTGCGCGCAAGCTGATCGACATCCTGCGCAGCCTGCCGGCCGACCAGAACGTCACGCTGAGCTCGGCGCAGAACAAGCTGACGCTGACCGGCGGCAAGAGCCGCTTCACGCTGCAGACGCTGCCGGCCGAGGACTTCCCGCTGGTGCAGGAAGCGGCCGACTTCGGCCCGATGTTCAGCGTGCCGCAGAAGAGCCTGAAGGCGCTGATCGCGCAGGTGCACTTCGCGATGGCGGTGCACGACATCCGCTACTACCTCAACGGCATCCTGTTCGTCGCCGAGGGCAGGAGCCTCACGCTGGTGGCCACCGACGGCCACCGCCTCGCGCTGGCCCAGGCCACGCTCGAAGTCGAGATGCCCAAGCAGGAAGTCATCCTGCCGCGCAAGACCGTGCTCGAGCTGCAGCGGCTGCTGAAGGACGAGGACACGCCGATCGAGATGCGCTTTGCCGGCAACCAGGCCAAGTTCGCGTTCTCCGGCATGGAATTCGTCACCAAGCTGGTCGAGGGCAAGTTCCCCGACTACAACCGCGTGATCCCGAAGAACCACAAGAACCACGTGACCCTGGGCCGCGCGCCGCTGCTGGCCAGCCTGCAGCGCGCCGCGATCCTGACCTCCGAGAAGTTCAAGGGCGTGCGCCTGAACATCGAGCCCGGCGCGCTGCGCATCGCGTCGAGCAATGCCGAGCAGGAAGAAGCCAAGGAAGAACTCGAGATCGACTACGGCGGCGACGCGATCGAGATCGGCTTCAACGTCACCTACCTGATGGATGCGCTGGCCAACATGGGCCAGGAGATGGTCACGCTGTCGTTGCAGGACGCCAACAGCTCTGCGCTGCTGACCGTGCCCGAGCACAGCGGCTTCAAGTACGTGGTCATGCCGATGAGGATCTGACGCTCAGCGTCAGTCCTCATCGGCATTGCATGCCGACCGTTTTTTGCACCCCCTGCCCCCGCCAGGCGGGGGTTCCAGTCAGAACCACACACGGGCCGCTCGCGGCCCTCTTTGCTTCCAGCCATGAGTGATACGCAGAACCCCGTTCCCCAGCCCGACGACACCGGCTACGGCGAGGGCTCGATCCAGATCCTCGAAGGCCTGGAGGCGGTGCGCAAGCGTCCGGGCATGTACATCGGTGATACATCCGACGGTACGGGTCTGCATCACCTGGTCTTCGAGGTGGTCGACAACTCCATCGACGAGGCGCTGGCCGGCCACGCCAACGAGGTGCTGGTCACCCTGCATGCCGACGGCTCCTGCTCGGTCTCCGACAACGGCCGCGGCATCCC
>DATMJX010000308.1:0-6384 GCA_035553715.1 Methylibium sp. | reverse complement strand
ATGACGCTCGAGGCCGGCGCGCCGGCCTCGAGCGTCATCGTGTCGCGCAGCGCGCGCAGTGCCGCGGTCAGCGCGTCGCGCTCGGCCGCCGTGCAGCCCAGCGCCTGCGCCAGCTGGCCCGGGATCGCCAGTGCGCGGCGGCGCAGCTGGCGGCCGGCCGGTGTCAGCGTCAGGCACACGCGGCGCTCGTCATCGCTGGCGCGCAGCCGCCGCAGCAGGCCGAGCGCCTCCAGGCGCTTGAGCAGCGGCGTCAGCGTGCCGGAGTCCAGCCGCAGGCGCTCGCCGAGCGCCGAGACGCTCAGGCCGTCACCCTCCCACAACGCCAGCATCACCAGGTACTGCGGGTAGGTCAGGCCGAGCGCGTCGAGCAAGGGCCGGTAGCGCTTGGTCATGGCCAGCGCGGCCGAATACAGCGCAAAGCACAGCTGGTCGTCGAGGGCCAGGGGGTCGGCCGCCGCACGCCGGGCGCGGGGCCGCGCGGCGTGGGGAGCGGGGTTCGAGGCCATGGCGGCATGCTAGCGCCGCCCGCCAATCGAATTGTGTGCAATCGAATTGCCCACAATGCCAATCGGGGGGATGCGCTGCGATGCCGCGCGTCGGCGGACCGCTCCGCGTCGCGTCGCGTGATGCCCGAGCGCCACACAAAGGCTGACGAGAGTCGTTTTTGCGCGTTTTCCTCTGGGAAAACCGCTTCTCAGCCGCATACCTGCGCAGTACCATCCGCGCCGCAGGGCCGTTGAGAGAACGAGAGATCATGCGGCTTTCGCCCATGGCCCCGCACATCAACAACCCCTTGATGGAGATGTTCAACATGGCAACTGCGAAGAAGGCCGCCGCCAAGAAGGCGCCGGCGAAGAAGGCCCCGGCAAAGAAAGCGGCCCCGGCGAAGAAGGCGGCTCCGGCCAAGAAGGCCGCCGCCCCGAAGAAGCCGGCGGCCAAGCGCACGCCGAACGCGGCGTTCATGAAGGCGCTGACCCCGAGCGCCGCGCTGGCTGCGATCGTCGGCGACAAGCCGCTGCCGCGTACCGATGTCACCAAGAAGATCTGGGAGTACATCAAGAAGAACAAGCTCCAGGACGCGGTGCAGAAGCGTGTGATCAACGCCGACGCGAAGCTCAAGGAGATCTTCGGCAAGGCCAAGGCCGACATGTTCGAGATGACCAAGCTGGTCAACAGCCACCTGAAGTGAGGCGCTGCGCGGCGCCTGGCGCCGCGCCTGTCCCCGCGAACCCGGCCCTGTGCCGGGTTTTTTCATGGCCGGCGGGGTCTCAGCGGGCGGGCGGCGCGAGCAGCGCGTCGAGCGCGCGCAGCATGCGCGGCACGTCGATCGGCTTGGTCCAGTAGTCGTCGAAGCCGGCGGCGCGTGCGGCGTCGATCTGCTCGCTCATCGCGTCGGCCGACAGCGCGACGCAGCGCAGCCCGCGCAGCGCCGGTTCCGCGCGCAGGCACTTGAGCAGGGCCAGGCCGTTGGTGTCCGGCAGGTTCATGTCGATGAGCATCAGGTCGGGCGGCGCCCCGGTGGCCTTGGCCAGGCCGCTGCGGCCGTCCGGGGCGATCTCCAGCTGCCACTGCGGCCGGGCGCGGAACATCTCCTCGACCAGCACCTGGTTCAGCGGCTCGTCCTCGACATAGATCACGCGGCGCCGGCTCGTCGGGCGCCGTGGCGGCCATGCCGTTGTGCGGCTCGCAGCGGCTCAGGTGCAGCCGGAAGCTCGAGCCGGCGCCGGGCCGGCTGTCGACCGTGATGCGCCCGCCCATCGCCTGCGCGAGTTCACGCGCGATCACGAGGCCCAGGCCGCTGCCCTCGATGCGCCGTTGCTCGGCACCGAGCCGCTCGAAGGGCGAGAACAGGCGGGCGCGTGCCTCGGCCGACAGCCCCGGCCCGCGATCGCGCACCGCCAGCACGAGCTCGCTGCCGGTGGACTCGACCTGCACCGCCACCGGCTGGGTGGCCGGGCCGTACTTGATCGCGTTGGACAGCAGGTTCATCAGCACCTGCTCGATCGCGCGCGCGTCGCCGCGCCCCCAGTGGGCGCCGGCCGGTGGCAGTTCGAGCCGGATGCCGCGGGCTTCGGCGAGCGGCTGCACCATCGCCGCACTGCTGCGCAGCGCGGCGTCGAGGTCGACCGGCTGCAGGTGCAGCGAGAAGTCGGCGCTCTCGATGCGCGTCAGGTCGAGCACGTCGTTGATCAGCTCGAGCAGGTGGCGTCCGCCGCGTGCGATGCTGGCCAGGCGGCGCTGCTGCTCGTCGCTGAGCGGCTGCTGCTGGTCGAGGGCCATCAGCTGCGCGAAGCCGAGGATCGCGTTCAGCGGCGTGCGCAGCTCGTGGCTGACGCGCGAGAGGAACTCGGTCTTCGCGCGGCTGGCGTTCTCGGCCTCGGTCTTGGCGTGCTGCAGCGCGCTGGCGATCTGCTGGTCGTGCACGTCACGGCAGGTGCCGATCGCGCCGGTGCAACCGCCGTCCTCGTCGTAGGTCGCGCGCACGATGAACTCGAGCCAGCGCATCGTGCCGTCGGGGCGGTGGATGCGGTAGCGGCCCTCGAAGGGCGTGCCGCTGGCGACCGTGCGCTGCACGCCCTGGAGGGCGACGTCGCGGTCGGCCGGGTCGATCTGGGTGGCCCAGTCGTCCAGCCTGAAGCCGGGTTGCGGGAAGCTCAGGCCGTGGTTCGCGCAGGCGCGCGCATCGAGGTGCACGCGGCCCTCGGCCAGCGTCAGCTGCGCGATGCCGATGCCGGCCGCGTCGGCGGCGAGCTGCCAGCGCTGCTCGTGCTCGCGCAAGGCCGCCTCGGTGGCCTGGCGGTCGGTGATGTCGGTCGTGAAGCCGTGCCACACCGTGCCGCCGTCGGGCAGCGCGCTCGGCACGGCGCGGGACTCGAGCCAGCGCAGCTCGCCGTCGGGGCGGCGCAGCCGGTAGATGGCGTGGATCTGCGCGAGCCGCGCGGCATGGTCGGCGATCTGCTGCTGCAGCAGACCGAGGTCGTCCGGGTGGACGAGCTGCCAGAACAGGGTCGCGTCGGCGCGCAGCTGCGCGGCCGTCAGCCCGCACAGCCGCTGCACGCTCTCGCCGACGAAGGCGTAGCGCTGCCGCCCGTCGGCCGCGACCTCGAAGCTGAACAGCGCGCCCGGCACCTGGGCCGCGAGCCGGTTCAGCATCGCGGCGGCGTGGCGCGCCTCGGCCTCGACGGCCAGCGCGGCACTCATGTCGCGGCCGGTGCCGCGGTAGCCGCCGAAGCGGCCCTGGGCGTCGAGGATCGGCACCGCGCTGCACGAGATCGCCATCGGGCCGCGTGGCGGATGGATCCCGACGAGCACCCGGGCGAACGGGGTCTCGCGGTCGAGCACGGCGCTGAAGCAGCGGCCGGTGGCATCGGGGCGGGCCTGCTCGTCGAGCAGCGGCAGCTCCGCGATCGAGCGGCCGAGGCGGGTCGCCACCGGCACGCCGGTGATCGCCTCGTAGGCCTCGGAAACCCACACCAGCCGGTGCTCGGCGTCGGTTTCCCACATCCAGTCGCCGGCCGCGCGCGAACGCCTGCTCGACTTCGCGCGCGCGGCCGGCGGCGCGACTGCAGCAGCTCGGCCGCGGCCAGGCCGAGCTGGGCCAGCGTCGCACGCTCGGCCTCGCCGAGCCGGCGCGGCTGGCGGTCGATCACGCACAGCGTGCCCATCGGCAGCCCGTCGACGAGCAGGGGCTGGCCGGCGTAGAAGCGCAGCTTCGGGCCGGCGGTGACCAGCGGGTTGTCGGCGAAGCGCGGATCGAGCAGGGTGTCGGGCACTTCGAACAGGTCGTCCTGCAGGATCGCGTGGGCGCAGAACGCGTGCTCGCGCGGCAGCGCCAGGGCCTCGCCGCCATGGCGGGCGCAGGCCCACTGCGAGTCCTCGCCGATCAGGCTGACCAGCGCCAGCGGCGCGCCGGTCAGCTGCGCGGCGCAGCGCGCCAGCGCGTCGAGGCCGGCATCGGAGTCGCTTGCGGCGCGGTCGAGCGAATGCAGCACCGCCAGCCTTTCGGCTTCGCGAGGGTGCAGCGGGGCGGTCATGGGGAGGCGGCGCGGCGTCAAGAGCCGGGATTGTCGCCCGCCGCCGGGTGTGGCGGCGGGCAGCCGGGCGCGCCGGCGGGCCTCAGCCGCGCGCCAGCCGCCGCTGCAGGAAATCGAGCCGGTCCTGGCCCCAGAAGATCTCGCCGTTGACCACGTAGCTCGGCGCACCGAACACGCCGGACTCGATCGCGGCCTGCGAGTCGGCCTCGTAGCGCTCCTGCACCGCCTGGCTGTGCGCGTCCTCGAGGCGGCGCGCCGGCAGCTCGCGCTCGGCCAGCGCCGCAGCCAGCACCGCCTCGTCGGCGAGGTTGCGGTCCTGCACCCAGCAGGCGCGCATCAGCGTGTCGGCGAGCGCCATCGCGGCGTCCGTGCCCTCGTGCAGGTCGACGGCGATGATCAGCTTGGCGGCGTCGTCGCCGTTGACCGGGAAGTACTTCGGCTCGAGCTTCAGCGGCGTGTGCAGCCATTCGCTGAAGCGCTGCAGCTCCAGCAGCCGGTAGGCCTGGCGCTGCGGCGCGCGCTTGGCCAGCGGTAGCCCGCCCGAGACCGGGAAGACCTTGCCGCCGAGGTCGACCGGCAGCACGCGGATCCTGGCGCCGGTGGCGCGCGCGATGTCCCAGAAGCGCAGGTGGCCGAGGTAGCTCCAGGGCGACTGGGGCGCGAAGTAGTAGTCGACGGTCAGCGGCATGCGGGTCTCCTCGCTCCAAGTGGCGCGGAGTCTAGGCCGCCGAGCTTGCCCTGGGCGAAGGCAGGGGCTGTGCTGAAATTGGCCGAGGGAGGCGACCAGGTCGCATGAGCCAGGTCCTGATCAACCAGTACGTTGACGAGCTTGACCGACTCAAGAAGGTCGGCGGCGCCCACCGCGTCGCCGGCCACAAGGAGCGCGTGATCGACCTGCTGGCGCGGGTGGCGACGGTGAGCGTGGGACGGTGCGGATCGTGGCGGCGATGAAGGCCGCGCCGCGCTGAGCGCGGCGGCTCAGATCACCGGCGCGGCGGCTCGCAGTCGGCTCGCGGTGGCGACGAGCCCATTGCGCTCCAGCGCCTCGGCGAACTCCTCGGCGTTCAGCGCGGGATTCTTCTTGCGCGTTCGCATGTCGCGGAAAGCAGCGAGGGCCGTGAATTCGTCGAGGTCGAGTTGAGCGACCATGAAATCGTCCGGGTGGATGGCCTCGATGCCATACGGACGCAACAGGTCGTCCGGAAAGTGGCGCAGGTTGGTCGTAACTATGCAGTCGGCGTGGCCCGCGATGGCGGCTGCCAGCACATGCACATCACCCGGATCGGGCAAGCTCAAACACGGGGCAAGGGTCTGCCACGCCCCGACCGGCACTTCCCAGTCGGGCACGGCGGTGCGCATGTCGTCTCGGCGCCGGCTGAGGCGCCCTTGCAGCTCGGGCCGCGTGAGTTCGAGGTTGCGGATCCATTCGTCCTCGATGGCCGCCGTCCACTTGGCGGCGTAGAGGCCGGCCACGGCCAGGCTGATCAGGGCGTCGGCCACGCCCACGGGGTAGAGCACGCAGGCATCGAGCACCGCCGTGAAGCGCGCATGGCCAGCCACGTCAGTAGTCCAACCCCAGTTCCGCGGCGTCGTCCGACAGCCGCTGCAGCGCCTCGCGCTGTCGCGCGTGCATCTCGCTGGCGTAGCGCATCAGATCCTCGAAGGCGATGCGTCGGTGGCTGCCCACCTTGCGATGCGGCAGCCGGCCGGCCTCGATCTCCTTGATGACGAAGGGCCGCGACACGTTCAGGAAGTTGGCGGCCTCCACCGTCGACATTTCCCGCTTGGGCGGCATGAACACCACAGGCTGGCGTTCGCTCAAGGCGCCGAGCACGTCGGCGATGAAGCGCAGCGTCTTGGTCGGCACCGACACCGAGGGCGCGTCGCCGGTATCGCTGGTGAGGGTGATCGCTGCGGCGCGAGAGTGGTCGAGCGATTCCACGATGAATCGTTGAGCCAGCCTCGCCATCTCGGCTTCTTCAGGGGTCATGTCCGGCGGGGCAAGCCGCCGTTCTTTTTGGAGTGTTGCCATGCGGTCTCTCCTTGCGTCGGCATCAGCGCGATGCAGGGCCGAAGCGGTCTCCGGAAAGCATCAAGTCGGATCGACTGTACGCCACAAATGCATTAAGTGCAGCAAGTGAAGCGGCATTTCCACACAGCCCGTCAACTCGATTTACACAGACTTATCCACAACCACTCCATCGAGCAGGGGCTGCAGGTAGCGCCCGGTGTGGCTCGCGGGGTTCGCCGCCACCGCTTCCGGCGTGCCGACCGCGACCACCTCGCCGCCGCCCGCCCCGCCCTCGGGGCCCATGTCGATCAGCCAGTCGGCGGTCTTGATGACGTCGAG
>DATMJX010000307.1:0-2415 GCA_035553715.1 Methylibium sp. | reverse complement strand
CACGATGACGCTGTCGACCGGCGTGCGCTCGATTGGCTGGCCAGCGCACACGCCGAGGGCTGGCTCGCGCTGCCGCGCGTCGAGACGCGCCACACCCACGGCACCGGCTGCACCTTCGCCAGCAGCGCGGCCGCCGCGCTGGCGCTCGGCCATGTGCCGGCCGATGCGGTCGTGCTGGCGAAGATGGCGACGGCGCAAGCGCTGCACGTGGGCCACGCCGCAGGCGCCGGCGCGGGGCCGGTGGGGTCGCCGCGGGGCTTTCACGCCCGCGCAACGCTGCTGCCGACGCTGGGCTTCGATGCCGGCGTGCCCGGCGTCTTGGGCCCTGCGCCGGACGCCGACCCGCTCGGCCTGTACGCGATCGTCGACAGCCCGGCGCGTGCGCGTGCCGCGCTGGCCGGCGGCGTGCGCACGCTGCAGCTGCGCATCAAGACACCTGTCGACGCCGACGAACGCTGGCATGCGGCGCTGCGCGAGGCGGTGCTGGAGACTGTGGCCGCCTGCCGCGCTGCCAGCGCACGACTGTTCCTCAACGACGACTGGCAACTCGCCGGCGCCTGCGGCGCGCACGGCGTGCACCTCGGCCAGGAGGATCTCGCCGCGCTCGGCCCGGCGGGTCGCACTGGGCTGGCCGCGAGCGGGCTGGCACTGGGCGTCAGCTCGCACAGCCTGTGGGAGCTGGCGCGGGCACGCGGCCTGGCGCCGGCCTACATCGCCTGCGGGCCGGTGTGGCCGACGCTGACGAAGGCGATGCCGTGGCGTCCGCAGGGCACGCACAACTTGCGCTGGTGGTGTGCGGTGGCCGGCGTTCCGGTGGTCGCGATCGGCGGCATCCTCACCCTCGAGCAGATCACGCAGGCCGCCGACTGCGGTGCCGACGGTGTGTGCGTGGTGCGGGCGCTGGGCGATGACCCGCGACGCGGCATTGCATCGATGCTCGCAGCCCTGCGGCAGGCTGAGGGACGCACAGCCGCCAGCGCCCCTCTGCCGCTGCCGAACCCGACGCTCGCTGGGCCGGATCGCACGCGCGCCGCCAAGACTCGCTAGTGGCTTGACGTTCCGCTGGCCGGGCGGCACCCCATACTCGTGCTCGAACTCGCGCGCATCGCAAGGCGCGCAATGTCGTCACGGCAGTCAGTGTCAGAAGGGAACCCCTCCATCTGGCCTGCAGAGTACCTACGCATTGCACCTCCCTTGGATGACAGCGAAACGGTGCTTCCGGAAGCGCGCCTTGCATAGCAGGGGCTGGTGGCGGAAAGTCCCGTTACTCCGACGCTATCCGCCATCTTCGGCATTCGCCAATGCCGACTGCCCCGCCAGGTCAAGCGCGCAGTGAGCATCGGCCCCGGTGGGCGCACGATGTGCATATCCCCCTCGTCGCCGGGTAGTCAGGCGACTCGGTACCCGCCAGCAGCGCGTCGTGCCGCAAGGCAAGGTCCCAAATGGCCTGCGGCGACATCAGAGTGACCCGGTGGGCCGTTCGCCGCGCTGCCGACTCGACGACAACCCATCCGATGCGAGCTACCGGCTCTCCCGTCTCGCCCGCCAGCGCAACGCGCTGCGCAGACAGTTCGATGACGTCAGACGGGTGAACACGATCGGCGCGTCGCGTCTTCAGTTCGACCAAGGTGATCAGCCCGTTGCGCCCGCGGTACGCACGATCCACGTGAGCTACCACCTGCCTGTCGTCACCTGACCTGAAAATCCGCTCCGAGTAGGCGAGCGTGTGAGCCTTCAACGCCTCGGGCATCCATTGATCCACCATCACGGAGCGTCGGCGAATGAGGCGTGCCGCAGCCCGGGTCGC
Organism: Methylibium sp.; assembly: GCA_035553715.1. Taxonomy (GTDB): domain Bacteria; phylum Pseudomonadota; class Gammaproteobacteria; order Burkholderiales; family Burkholderiaceae_C; genus Methylibium. The sequence goes on along the minus strand of DATMJX010000307.1, from coordinate 608 downwards.
CGTCACACAGGCAACGCAGCCGACGAGAATAAGCCAGAGCTCAGCCGCTGGCATGGCTTGCCTCGCGATCGACGAGCAGACGGGTGGCGAACCACACCAACGGCCTGATCGCTGCCCTTACCGCAGGCCGTGTCGCCGGCCATTGCTCCATTGTCCGGCACACGGTCGGCGCCAGTCGATAGTAGGCAAGGATCACACTCCGTCCTGCACGCGTGGGTCGAAGGTGCCGATCGCGGAAGAGCCGCAGGACTTGCGTCTCCGGTCCGTCACCAAAGACATGCGTGGCAATGAAGCAGCGGCCTCTTCGCGCTGCTTCAGACTCGCCTTCAGACGCGAACTGCCGATGCGCCCGCACCCCGCGCTGCAGGGCCGCCTTCTGCGCGGTTGTAGGCCGCTTTCCCTCGAAGTGCTCGAATACGACCAGCCGCTCGCAGACCCCCATCTGCGACAACGCTGACGCGCTGACCGTGCGCTTCGCCTTGCGCCGGCGCCGCATCAATCCTCCGCTCCGCCGGTGCTGACCTCGAACGCCTGGCTGGTCTGACGCGCCACAGCTGGGTCCACTCCGACATTCGGCGCCCTCAGCGCGGCCGCCATCGGCGCCGGCC
>DATMJX010000306.1:0-5058 GCA_035553715.1 Methylibium sp. | reverse complement strand
GGCGACGAGCTGCTCGCGCTCGACGGCTGGCGGTTGCGGCGCCTCGACGATCTCGCGCTGCTCGGCGCGCTCGAGCGGCCGCTGCCGCTGCTGGCCGCGCGTGACCAGCGCCTGCTCGAACTGACGCTGCCCGCGGCGCGCGTCGCGGGCGCGGCGAGCCTGGGCGTCGATCCGCAGGCGGAGGCCGCGGCCGGCGTGCGGCGCGCGGCCTGGCTCGGCGACGGCGGGTGAGATCGACCCGGCGGCGCGGCGCGCTGCTGGCCGCCCTGGCGGCCCTCGTCGCCGCGCTGCACCTGGACCTGCTCGTTCGCCTCGCGGACGGGCTGCCCGACGCCGAGCCGCCGCCGATCGAGCGCTTGCAGGCCGCCTTCGTGCGCGAGCTCGCGCCGACCGCACCGCCGGTCGCTGCGCCGCCACCGCGCCCGCGGCGCCCGGCCCGCAGCGCCGCCGCTGCGGCGCCCGCGCCGGCGGCGTCAGATCCGGTGGCCGATCGATGGGCCGATGCCGAGCCCGCCGAGCCGCCCGCCGAGCCGCCCGCCGAGCCGCCGGCGTCGACCGAAGCCGCCGCCTCGAGCCCGGGGGAACTCGCCGAGGCCGCGCCCGTGCCGCCGCCGGCCGCGTCGGCACCGCATTTCGAATGGCCGCTGTCGACGCGGCTGCGCTACACGCTCAGCGGCGACGTGCGCGGGCCGGTCGAGGGGCATGCGAGCGTCGAGTGGCTGCGCGAGAGCGACCGCTACCAGGTCCAGCTCGAGGTCATCGTCGGCCCCTCGTTCGCGCCGCTGATGCAGCGGCGCATGGTCAGCGACGGCCTGATCGGCGAGGCCGGGCTGATGCCGCGCCGCTACGAGGAGGCGACGCGCATCGCCTTCGCGCCGACACGCCGCAGCGGCGTCAGCTTCGACGGCGCGGAGGTCGTGCTCGCCAATGGCCGGCGCCTGCCGGCGCTGCCGGGCCTGCAGGACACCGCGAGCCAGTTCGTCCAGCTGACCTGGCTGTTCACCACCGGGGCGGCGCCGCTGCGCGCCGGGGCCGAGATCCGCGTGCCGCTGGCCCTGCCGCGCCGCATGGACGGCTGGATCTACGACGTGATCGGCGAGGAGCCGCTCGCCACGCCCGTCGGCACGGTGTCCGCCTGGCACCTGAAGCCACGGCGCGAGGGCACGCCCAGCACGCTGAGCATCGAGACCTGGTTCGCGCCCAGCCTGCAGTACCTGCCGGTGCGCATCGTGATCCGGCAGGGGCCGGACAACCACATCGACCTGATGCTCGAGCGCCTGCCGCAGCAGGCCGCCCCCTGAGGCGCGCGGCGTTCAGCCCGGCGGCAGGCCGAGGTGCTGGCGGAAGGCCTGCGCGCGGGCGGCCCCGAGCTGCTGCTGCACGAAGCGGTCGGCCAGGTCGAGCGCGGTGCGCAGCTCGTCGACGCTGCGGGCCTTCTCGATGCGCAGGTTCAGCGGATCGCCGTAGGGGCCGAGCGCGTCGCTGAGCCAGCGCAGCGCGCGCCGGCGCACCTCATCGAGCGTCAGCACGGCCGGTGCGGCGGCCGGCGCCCCCGCCGCGGCGCCCGGCGTCCCCGGCCCGGCGTTGCCCGGCAGGGCCTCGATGAAGCCGTCGGCGAGCAGCGCGGCGAGCACGTCGTCGGCCGGGGGCAGGATCAGCGTGCCGAGCTCGGCGTCGCTGCGGCGGCCGTCCACGAGGATCAGCGCCGAGCGCAGCCGTGGCGCCAGGCGGTGGGCGCGGGTCGCGATCTCCTGCTGGCCCTTGTCGGTTTTTCGGTAGACGGTCGGCATGCGTGCCCCGTGCAACGGCAACAGCCGCAAGCGTAGCGCAGCCCACCGGGGCGCCGCGACGCAGGGCGGCGGTACAGTCCGGGGCCTGTTGCCCGGGAGACCTCCATGAGCTTCGAACACCTGCTGATCGACCGCCGTGGCGCCGCGCCGCTGGCGACCGGCTGGATCACGCTGAACCGGCCGAAGGTGCTGAACGCGCTGAACGACGCGCTGATGGACGAGCTCGGCGAGGCGCTGACCGCCTTCGACGCCGACGACGGCATCGGCTGCATCGTCATCACCGGCAACGAGCGGGCCTTCGCGGCCGGCGCCGACATTGCCGCGATGGCGACGCTGGGCTTCACCGACGCCTTCAGGCAGGACTTCATCACGCGCAACTGGGAGACGATCCGGCGCGTGCGCAAGCCGGTGATCGCGGCCGTGTCGGGCTATGCGCTCGGCGGCGGCTGCGAGCTGGCGCTGCTGTGCGACCTGATCATCGCCGCCGACACCGCGAAGTTCGGCCTGCCCGAGACCACGCTGGGCATCATTCCCGGCGCCGGGGGCACGCAACGCATGCCGCGCGCCGTGGGCAAGGCCAGGGCGATGGACCTGGTGCTGACCGGGCGCATGATGGACGCTGCCGAGGCCGAGCGCAGCGGCCTGGTGGCGCGCGTGGTGCCGGCCACCGAGCTGCTGGCGGAGGTGCAGAGCGCCGCCGACGCGATCGGGCAGCGCTCGCTGCCCAGCCTGCTGGCGGCCAAGGAGTGCATCAACCGCGCCTGGGAGACCACGCTGGCCGAGGGCGTGGGTTTCGAGCGCCGCATGTTCCATGCGATGTTCGCGACCGAGGACCAGAAGGAAGGCATGGACGCCTTCGTGAACAAGCGCAAGCCGGTGTTCAAGCACCGCTGAGCGGGCGGAGCCAGTCAGCCGGCCGGCCGCCACCGCGCGCGGCTAGGGCTGCAGCCAGCGCGCCCCGTCGGCGTCGAAGCGTGCGCGGCGGTTGCCGTCGGCATGCAGCTCGAGCCAGTCGAGCGAGCGCACGCGCGCGGTCAGAACCGCGAAGCTCTCGCGCGTCGCCGCCAGCGGCAACGTGCCGGCAGGCTGCAGCGGTGCGCCGGGCGTGATCGGCGACAGGTAGTCGACGGCATTCGGCGTCAGCTTGACGCGCGCCCAGCGCGTCGTCACCGCGAGGCCGTCGACCTCGACGGCCACGTCGAGCCGCAGCCGCAGCTGCCAGCCGAGCGCGCGCGACCACAGCAGCGCCGTGGCCGCGGGCTGCACGCCGAGCTGTTCGACCTTGCCGGCACGCGCATCGCTGTAGAACACCAGCTCGCGACGCCGCACCTCGGTCTCGCGCAGCACGACGGTGCGCACGTCGACGCCCTCGCCATCGACGGTGGCGAGGGCCATGAAGCGCCAGGCGTGCTCGCGGTCCTGGGCGGCGGCGGCGAGCTCGCGCCACACCGCCGACTCGATGGCCGCCAGCGTCTCGAGCCGCCCGGCCGCCATCGCGCGTCCCTTGCCGCTCAGCCCTCCCGGCGCAGTGCCGGGAACAGGATGACGTCGCGGATGTTCGGCGCGTCGGTCAGCAGCATCATCAGCCGGTCGATGCCGATGCCGCAGCCGCCGGTGGGCGGCAGGCCGTGCTCGAGCGCGCGGATGTAGGCCGCGTCGTAGTGCATCGCCTCCTCGTCGCCGTCGGCCTTGTTCGCCGCCTGGGCGTGGAAGCGCGCGGCCTGGTCTTCGGGGTCGTTGAGCTCCGAGAAGCCGTTGCCGAACTCGCGCCCGGTGATGAAGAGCTCGAAGCGCTCGGTGATCGCCGGGTTGCTGTCGGAGGCACGTGCCAGCGGCGAGACCTCGACGGGGTAGTCGATGATGAAGGTCGGCTGCCACAGCTGCTCCTCGACCGCGGCCTCGAACAGCGCGAACTGCAGCTCGGCCAGGCCATGGCGCGCCGACGGCTCCTCGCCATGCGCCTTGAGCTTCGCACGCAGCACCACGGCGTCATCGGCCTCGGCCACCGTGAGGCCGGCGTATTTCACGAGCGAGTCGCGCACGCTCAGGCGTGCGAACGGCGCCTCCAGGTCGACCGGCCTGCCGCCGTAGCTGAGCTGCGCCGTGCCCACCGACTTGCGCGCAGCGTTGCGCAGGATGGCCTCGGTGTAGTCCATCAGGTCGTGGTGGTTCCACCACGCGGCGTAGAACTCCATCATCGTGAACTCGGGGTTGTGACGGACCGACACGCCCTCGTTGCGGAAATTGCGGTTGATCTCGAACACCCGCTCGAAGCCGCCGACCACCAGCCGCTTCAGGTACAACTCTGGCGCAATGCGCAGGAACATTTCTTGATCCAGCGCATTGTGGTGAGTGACGAAGGGCTTGGCGTTCGCGCCGCCGGGGATGGGGTGCAGCATCGGCGTCTCGACCTCCAGGAAGCCATGCTCGACCATGAACTGGCGGATCGAGCTGACCGCCTTGCTGCGCGCGCGGAAGCGCTCGCGCGAGGCCTCGTCCATGATCAGGTCGACCTCGCGCTGGCGGTACTTGAGCTCCTGGTCGCTCATGCCGTGGAACTTGTCCGGCAGCGGCCGCAGGCTCTTGGTCAGCAGGCGGATCGCCGTGACCTTCAGCGTCAGCTCGCCGGTGCGGGTCTTGAACAGCGTGCCCTCGGCGCCGAGGATGTCGCCCAGGTCCCAGTGCTTGAACTCGGCCAGCGTCTCGGCGCCGACCGCGTCGGCGGTCACGTAGAGCTGCAGCCGGCCCGAGCCGTCCTGCAGCGTCGCGAAGCAGGCCTTGCCCATCACGCGCTTGAGCATCATGCGACCGCCGATCGACGCGGCCACCGGGTGCGCCTCGAGCTCCTCGGTCGTCTTGCCCTCGTGCAGGCGGTGCAGGTCGGCGGCGTGGTCGCGGGGCTTGAAGTCGTTCGGGAAGGCGACGCCCCGGGCGCGGATCGCGGCCAGTTTCTCGCGGCGCTCGGCGATCAGCTGGTTGTCGTCGAGGGCGGCGGGCGTCGGGGTGGTGCTCATGAAGGTCCTGGAGGGCCGGGGCGGCCGGAAAGAAGCGGATTTTAGAGAGGCGGTCGCCGACAATCCGCCCCGATGCTGCCCCCGAACCTCGCCCGCGGCGCCGCGCTGAACCTGGCGGCCCGCCTGGCCGCCGTCGCGCTCGGACTCGCGATCCTGGTCGTCGTCGCGCGGCTCGGGCCGGCGGTGCAGGGCGCGTTCGCGCTCTTCGTCGCCATCGAGGCGGGGCTGCTGACGCTGTTTTCCGGCCTCGGGCT
>DATMJX010000305.1:0-8460 GCA_035553715.1 Methylibium sp. | reverse complement strand
CGTCTTCAGCGCGGTCACCTTCACCGAGGCCAGCTGGCGCTTCAAGGTGCTGGACTTCAACACCAACGACGCCTGCACCCTGAAGTTCTTCAACGGCGCGGCGGAGGTCATGGCGTTCAACCCGGCGCGAGACGCCGGCGTGGACTCGCAGCGCCGCATGCGCTGGGACGTGCTGGACGACGACACCCGCGTGGGCATCTCGGCGGTCGACGCCGACGTCTGGTACCGGGCGCAGGTGCTCATCGTGCCGGGTGCGGGCAACACCACGATCAACATCTTCCGCGAGAGCGACGGTCAGCAAGTGGCGGCCGCCGGACTGAGCTTTGGCGTCAGCTCGCTCACCGCCGATCGCATCCGCTTCTTCGTGGACGACGGCGTGCAGATCACCTCCGTCGAGTACGACGACATCACCCTTTCTTGAAAGGCCCCTCATGCCTCTGACCAACTACCAGCGCAACCGCCTGATCGATTTCGACTACCGAGGCCAGGCCTACACCCCGCCAGCCACCCGCTACCTGGCGCTGCTGACCGCCGCCGATGCCACGGGCGGCACCGAGCAGACCAGCGGTGGCGTCGCGCGCGTCGGCGTGGCTGGCAGCCTGGCCAACTGGGCCGGCACGCAGGCGCCAGGCAGTACCAGCGCCAGCAGCGGCACCAACGGCACGACCAGCAACAACAACGCGATCCAGTTCGCCGCCTCGGCCAGTGCCGTGATCTCGGCGGCCTACGTTGGCATGTACGACGCGTCCAGCGGCGGCAACCTGCTCGAGTACTACGCGCTCAAGGACAGCGGCGGCAACCCGATCACGCGCACCTGGCAGATCGGTGACCCGGTGACGATCGACGCGGGCGATCTCGAGATCACGCTGAGCTGAGAGGCGGACATGCGCGACAAGACCGAATTCGACCTCCTCCTCGCCTCGGGCGGCACGGCCGGCGCCATCGGCTTCCTGGTGGGCATCGCGCGCGGGATCATCCAGGCGCGGCACGGCAGCCTTGGCGCCTGGGTGCGTGGCATCACGGCCAGCCTTTTCGTCGGCGTGGCCGTCGGCTGGGGCCTGAGCGACACGACGCTCAGCACCACCACGCAGGCGGCCATCATCGCCTGCTGCGCCTACGTGGCCGACGACGTGCTGCTTGGCATGCTGGTGCTCGGCGGCATGTTCAGCCGCGACCCGGCGGGCTTCGCGAGCCGCGTGCTCGATGGCGTGCGCGGCCGGGCGTCCAAGGCCGGGGGCGACCAATGAGTGCCGCCATGACCGTGGGCGACTGGCTGCTGCTGGCCGGCTGCGTGCTGGCCGCCGCGATGCAGTGCGCCGCGCTGCGCAGCCCCGACGTTCGCGAGAGCGAACTGGCCTGCGCGCTGCGGCGCGTCAAGGTGGCCGCCTGGGCGCTGCTCGGCGCGCGCATCGGCTGGCTCATGTGGGCGGAGGGCGGGCTGCCGATCACCTTCCTCGCGCTCGCGCCGCTGCTGCTGCTCGCCTATGCCGACGCGGCCTGGCCACTGCTGCGGCTCGTGGAGCGCGGCAGCACCGACCCGCGTGCGTCCGCGCCGGGCGCCTTCGATGACCTCCCGCACGACCACTGGCCGCGAGTCGTCGGCCGAGGAAAGGACACCCCATGATCCGCCTGCTTGCCTTCATGCTGCTCGCCGTGGTGCTGAGCTTCGCGCAGCCTGCTCAGGCCTGCGCCCCGGCTCCGTGGGGCCAGGGCACCAAGCCCCAGGTCGGGCTCAACGAGGTCGGCGCCTGGGCGGCCTGGTACTGCAACGACGGCTATGTCGTCACCAGGCGGCTGCACGCGGTGCGCTGGGACGGCCTGACGCCCGAGCTGCGCGCGGACCTCAACCGGCTGACGGACGCGCCGAACATGGCCGTCTTCATCGCAGAGATGGCGGCGCGGCACCGGACGCTGTCGATCGGGGACCCGCAACTGCTCGCGGTCTGGGGCCGGGACGACGAGCGCATCTCCAACGCGGCGCCGGCGGACATCCCGGTGTGGCGCGTCACGCCGAACACCCGGGCAACGGACCTGAGCCGACCCATGTACCTGCTGCTGCCGGACGGCGTGCGCGGCGCGCCGGACTACGCGCGCGTCCAGGCCGAGGCGCTGTGCGATTGCTCGCGGCGCGCGGTGGAGGGCAGCTCGGTCTACTGCGCTGTGCCGCCGATCCTGACCAGCGTGGCGCTGTGCCGGAGGCAGCCATGACCGACGAGCGCCTGACCGCCAACTTCTGGCTCAGCGAGTTCCTGGCCAGCGACACCGCGGCGCGGCTGGGCATCGACAACACGCCCACGGCGATGGTCGAGGCGACCATCCGCAACGTCCTGGCGCCGGGCATGCAGGCCGTGCGCGACCTGCTGGGCGTGCCGGTGCAGATCACGAGCGGCTACCGCAGCCCGAAGCTCAATGCCGCGGTGCGCGGCTCGCAGGGCAGCCAGCACTGCAGCGGCCACGCGGCGGACTTCCGCGCACCGGGCTTCGGCACGCCGCGCCGAGTGTGCGAGCTGCTGGTGCAGCGCATGGCGCTGGTCCGCTTCGATCAGCTGATCCACGAGGGCAGTTGGGTCCACATCAGCTTCGCACCACGCCAGCGCAATGAGGTGCTGACGGCGCACTTCCGGCCCGACGGGGTCAGCTACACGCGGGGGCTGTCGTGAGCGCGCCGCTGACCACGGCCGAGGAGGTGGTGCAGGAGCTGCTGCGCCAGCGCGCGCAGCACCGCAAGCACGGCGACGTCGCGGCCGCGGCGGTGCTGCAGCGTGCCATCTCGACGGTGCGGCTGCGGATGCGGCCGCCGAGGGAGCCGCAGTGATCCCCGCCACCTGGTCCCTCGCCGCGCGCGTCGCCGCCCCCCTGCTGGTGCTGGCCGTTGCTGGGGCGCTGATCTGGGGCTACGGCCGGCGCGAGTACCTCGCTGGCCAGGCCGACGCAGACGCGCGCCACACCGCCGCCGCGCTGGCCCAGGCGCAGGCCGCCGCCGCCGAAACGGCCCGCCGCATCACCACCATCGAGGAGGCCCGCCGTGCCGCTGAACTCCGCACCCACCAGGCTCTGGCCGACGCTGCTGCTGCTGGCGCTGCTCGTGACCGGCTGCGCCAGCAGCTCGACGCCTACGTCCGGGCCGCCCGCGCTGATCCCGCCGCTGCCGGCGGCAGCGCGCCAGCCGGCGATGCCATCGGTGTGCTCGCCGACGTGCTCGGCCGCGCTGACGCGCGAGCGGGAGAGCTGGCAGCGGCTGCTGACGCTGCCCGAGGGGCCGGCCAGCTCTGCGAGCGCGCCTATGACGCGCTGAGCCAGTGACACCTACTCGCGCGCCTTCTCGATGCGCTCGCGCAGCCACTGCGCGCCGCCCAGGCGGTCGAGCTTCTCGCGCTGGGCAGGCGTCAGCCGGATCTCGACGCGCTCGGTCTGGCGCAATGCGGCTGGCACGGGTGGGCGCCCGCGCCGCTTCGGTTCGGGCTGCTCGCTCATTCTTAGGCCCGCCGAAAATCGATCACCTCAGCATCACCAGCCACCTTTCGCAGCTCGGATCTGATTTCTCTGCGCATCGCGTTTCGCCGCTCGAGAGCGGCCGCGGTGTCGGGCGTCTCGTCGGCGATTGCCGTGGCGTGCAGGCCGCTGACGATGACCGTGCCGTCATCTTGCAGGGTGGCCTTGTAGGTCTTGGTGGTGATCGTGGCGATGGTGCTCATCTGTCTCTCCCGTCTGAGGCGGCAACCGCGCCGCCCATGTGTATTAATGTACGGCACGAAATGCAGCATGGCAAGCATTTTTGTCCGGCACAAATGTAAAGATCGACGTGACGTGGGACGAGATCGAGCGCATCGTGCGCATCGCGGCGCACCCGCTGCGAGCGCGGATCTTTGCGTCAGAGCGCGCCCGCGACCTTGCCCGCGAGGATGTCCTGCAGGAAGGTCGGCTCGCCGTCTGGCTGGCCCTCGAGCGCGTGCCGGGCAGCCTGCCGGGCTACCTGGTCACGCGCGCGCGTGGCGCGATGTCCGCCGCGCTGCGCGATGCATCCTGGGTGCCGCGTGACCTTCAGTCCAGCGAGGAGCAGCACCAGATGATCGATGCAGGGAGCCTGGGCGAAGACGAGCAGCCGCTGCACCCGATCCAGCCGTGCGAGGCCGTCGCGTCGATCCATGCGCGGCGTGTGCTCGAGCAGCTGCAGCGCCTGCCCGACCAGCAGATCATGGTCGCGGGCATGCTGGCTGAGGGCCTCGATGGCGCCGAGATCGGGCGGCGCCTGGGGGTGTCGACCTCGCGGGTGAGCCAGATCAAGGCCGAGCTGCAGGACTGGGTGCGCAAGCGGCTGTAGCGTGCGCCACCACTATTCGCAGGCTTCTGAGGCGCCTTCTCTGCCCGGATTAATCCCGGCAGCAGGCCCGCAAGCCGCATGGCTGTTAGGTTTGTTGGCCCGGGTCGAGGCACCACCAGCCCCCGCCGAAAACCGCGCCAGGTTTCCGGCCTTTACCGACTGATCCCCGTCTTTCCCATGATGGGCGATCTTCTCGGCGCCCATCGCGGCTGCCGCGTTCCCTATCGTTGCCGCCCCTTTGCCGCTGTATCCTGCCATCCCTGCCCGGCAGCATCCCGGCAGCGATCCCGGCAGAGAGGGCGGCGGTGGCGTACATCAGAAAGCGCGGCAAGAGGTGGGCGGCAGAGGTCGAGCGCGACGGCGTGCGGCGCTCGAGGAGCTTCGACACCAAGGCCGAGGCCGCGAACTGGGCGGCTCAGGAAGAGGCTTCAATCCTCGCTGGCCAGCGAGGCCAGTACCCTGCCAAGACCTTGCGCCAGGCGATCGAGCGCTATGTCGAGGAGGTGACGCCCGGCAAGGCGACTGCGCGCAGCGAGGAGCTGCGATTCGAGGCCCTGATGCGCGACTACCCTGGCCTGGCCGGGCGCATGCTGGTGGAGCTCAAGCCCGGGCACCTGGCGGACTGGCGTGATGCCAGGCTCAAGACGGTCACGCCGGGGACGGTGCAGCGCGAGATCAACAGCCTGTCGCACCTCTTCACGGTGGCGCGGGAGGAGTGGCGCTGGATGGGCGAGAGCCCGCTCAAGGGCATGCGTCAGCCGGGCGACAACCCGCCGCGCGACCGCCGCATCGAGCCGCTCGAGGTCTACCGGCTGTGCCGGCGCTTGGGGTTCCGGCGCGGTGTCCCGCAGTCAATCAGCGCGCAGGTGGCGCTGATGTTCCTGATCGGGCTGCGCACGGCGATGCGGGCGGGGGAGATTCACCAACTCGGCGACGCCTCGGTCGATCTGGAGCGCCGGGTGGCGAGGGTGAAGCACAAGACTCAGCGCTTGACCGGCAAGTTGCGGGAGATCCCGCTCACGCGGGCCGCGGTGCGCTTGATGCGGCCGCTGGCAGGCTCGGGGCCGCAGTGGTTCGCGGTGAGCCAGCAGAACCGCGACGCGCTCTTCCGAAAGGCATGCGCGCACCTGCTCATCGAGGGCCTGCACTTCCACGACAGCCGGGCCGAGGCGTTGACGCGTCTCGCGCGCAAGGTGGACGTCATGACGCTGGCGAGGATCAGCGGTCACAGCGACCTGCGTACGCTGATGCAGGCCTACTACCGAGAGACGGCGGAGCAGATCGCGGCACGGCTCTAGGCCGCCCGCCGCTTGGCAGGGCGCGCGAGCCACGCCTCGATGTCATCGCGCGCCCAGCGTTTGAGCTTCTGGCTCAGGTTGACGCGCGGCTTCGGGAAGTCGGCGCGCTTGGTGATGCGGTCGGTGACGTGCTCGCGCGAGCACCTCAGCAGAGCGGCCAGGTCGGCGGTGTCGAGTAGGTCATCCATGGCGGTGCCTCGGTTTTGCGTTATCTGTGGGCATCACTCGTCCCATTGGCCCCAGGGCTCGCGCTTGTCCCTGCGCTGGCGCTTGCGGCGGCTCACGAACCACCCCCGCGCACAAGGCGCTCTTGGGCGTGGGCGCCGGGCTGCTTGTCGGTGTTGAAGCTGTAGCTCACGTGCGTGCTGATGGTGAAATCGCCATCACAGTGCGGGCATGTTTTCTCATGCTCGCCCTCCTCATACAGACCCCACCATCCGTTCTCACTTACGTCGCACTCCTCGCCGCAGTGTGGGCAGCGCGGGCTTTTGTTGCCCCAATAGCTGCTCGGGAAGTGCGGCTCCTCCTCCTTCGCGCGCTTCAGAGCTGCATAAGGTTCTGCGCTCATCATTCACCTCGCTCGCGCACAAGGCGCTCTAGGCGGAGGCGGCAGAACGATCTGCGCTCCTCGGTTTCGTGGGTTGGTGCCAGGGCGTGCCGGTGGACCGCGTCTGCGTAGATATCGGCTTCAACCATAATCTCCGCGACCTCCGCCTCTGGCCGCTTGCGTGCGGCAACTTCGAGTGCCGCGAGGGTGGCGATGTGATTGGCAACTGTCAGGGCGTCATTGCCCGCAAAGCCACACAGTCTGGCAAGCTCTCGCAACTTCCCGTCACGTAGCACCGCGGTGTCCTGCCATTCGACGATTTCCGCCGCAAGCTCTTGAGTGTGCTGGTCGGCAAAGGCTTTTGCGGCATCAGCGGCTGCACGGATGTCACTCATGGTCGCTCTCCTTGCGTGCGGCTGCGATGACGGCGCGGCTGACCCGGTTGATGTGCTCCGCGAGCACATCGGGCGCAGCAAGCGCCTCCAGACTGGATTCGGCGCTCAGTCCCAGCTCTGCGCACGCGCGCAGCAGTGCTTCGACGTTCACGCCGGATAGGTAGCCCTCGCACTGTGCTGCTGGCCGCTTGCGTGCGGCGTTGGCACATTGGCCGACCTTGGATCGGCACAGGCCTGGGACTACTCCCTCTCCGCACATCTGGCAGAACGTCAACTCACCCTGCGCTGCTGGCTGTGCGATTACGGGATCTGACACCAATCCTCCGCACGTCGCGCAGACGGATTCACCCGGCTGCTCGGGCGGCGTGGGGGCGGCTGCGGCGCGACTGTTCCAACTCGATCCGCTTCGCTCGTTCTCGTCGCTCGATTCGTGGCGCGCGCCGCAGTTGCGGCAGGCCACGATGCAGGACTGGCGAGGCGTGCCGACGCGCTCAAACTCAGCTTCGCCACCGCAGAACGGGCAGGGGTCGAGCGCCATGCCTTCGGTGGTGTTCATGGGTGGTTTTCCGTTTCTTTCTTGCGTTGTTTTGCCCCACCGTTCGTAGCCATCCGGCACGGCACCCCTCTTGGGAGCAAAGCCATCGTCCCAGGCGCTCACGATCCTTGCTCCTTCCCGCCAGCCTGCGCGGACATTGCGGCGCGAAGCATTTCCATGTCGGCAGCGACTTCGCCGGCCCTCTGTGTCGTGAAAACGTAGCCCTTGGTTGCCTTATCGAAAAGGGGCCAAAGGCGACGCAGAGCGGTCAGCACCGCATCCAGCCTGTCGGCCTCGGTGGGTGCGGCCTGCTGCGGGCGGGTGGAGAGGTGGGTGCGGAGGGCGGCGTGTGTTGCATCTAGATCAGCACGCCCGCTGGCCCGCGACCACGCAAGTGCCAGCCGCATCGCTTCTTCCACCCACTGCGCATCGGTGGGTGTCGGCTCCGCGCTCTGCGGCGCAGCGGCGCGGGTGGCGGCTTGCCATGCAGAGCGCGCCACGTCCCAAGGGTGCATGGTTGCAAAATCCGGCTGGTCAAACGCCCAATCTGCGAACTCCCCCCGCACCTTCCGTCGCGCGGCATCGTCGGCGGCGAGGGCTTCAAGCGCGATGTTCGCGGCCCACATGCCGTTGTTCCATTGACCGTGTTGCGTTGCGATCTTCTTCAGCGCCTCGCGCAGCTTGTCACTCATGATCGATGATCCCGGTGAGGTTGTAGACAGGTATGTCGAAACCATCGCGCCGTATGGGGGCGAGAATCTTCGGAGAGGTGCCGGGCGAATCCAGCCATGATTGGCTTGTCCACGCCACCGGCTCCAGCGCAGCGAGCTTGCGGAGGATGGCGGCGGCATCACGCGAAGGCGTCGGCTCGTCAGCAGGAATGCCCTCGTCTTGATCGAAAAGGCACTCGGCCAGCGCCAGTAGTTCGGTCTTGTTCATTGCTGCTCCCATTGAACGCGGCCGCCCGTCGGCGTCATCTCGGCCCAGGTGGCTCGGTAATAGGCTTGCCCGCCAGGCGCATCTCGCGCGTCGCCGAGCGACTGCACGTAGCCCTGCGCGCCCCACGGCTTCGGCTCGGTAACGACCATCAGGCAGCATGTGAACGCGCGGTTCTTCACTTCGGGCGTCAGTTGCACGATGTCGCCTTCTTTGATCTCGAACTTGCTCATGCCACTCGGCGCGAGTGCGCCGCCTCCGGAAACCCGTTGTGCTCCACGCCGTCGAGCAGGCGGCCGGCGGCTTTCTGTTCCAGCGCAGCGACGAGGCGCTTCAGCTCGTCCAGCGTGGCATCGTTCTTGATCTGGTTCGCCCGCCAGCAGATGACCCACACGTTGTCGGTGGTGTAACCGCGGCGGCTGTCGATT
>DATMJX010000304.1:0-4554 GCA_035553715.1 Methylibium sp. | reverse complement strand
AGGGAGGGCCGTGCGCACGGCTGGCGCTGGCCTTACAGCCGCAGCGCTGCCGCGTAGCCGGTCATCTCGAGATAGCCGCGGCCGAGCGCGGTCCCGCCGGCGGCGTGGAGCTCGCTCAGGCCCTCCCAGTAGACCGTGCCGGTCGAGCGGCGCGCGTCGATCTCCTGGGCGGCCAGCCGCGCACGCGCCTCGCAGGCGCCGTAGGGCGTGTCGACGCGCCAGCGCACCGGGTAGCGCGCGGTGGTGGCCGGGCTCGTCCAGTGCGCCAGCGGGGTGAAGCGGACCTCCTCGGGCGCGAAGGTGCGCACCGCGCCGCCGCGCGGGCGGTGGCTGCCGCCGGCCCACAGCGGCGTGCCGTCGCGCCGGCGCAGCTGGAAGGCGGTCAGCGCGCCGCCGTCGGCGAGGTTGATGCCGATCCAGTCCCAGCCGATGGCCTCGGCGTCGAGCAGCGCGTCGCTCCACTCGTGGTCGAGCCAGGCCGTGCCGCGCACCGCGCGGTCCTGGCCGTCGAGCCGCAGGCGGCCGCTGACCGCGAGCTGCGGCTCGCTCAGGTAGCCGCTGACCTGTTCGGGCCGCGGCCCCTTGCGCGACCAGCCGGCCTCGCCCTGCAGCAACACCGGCTGGGTGGCCTGCAGACGCAGATCGAGCGCGAAGCCGGCGGCATGGGCGTCGATGCGAGCCTCGTACGCATGGAGGCCGACCGGCCCCTGTCGCACGAGCCGCCAGCCGCGCAGCCGCACATCGGTGTCCGTGCTCGAGGCTTCGGCGATGCCGAAGCCGGCGCGTGCGATGCGCTCGTCGTGACGCAGGTGGCCGCGCCGCAGATCGGTCAGCGCAGCGTGGGCGAACAGCAGCTGGTGCGCCGCGAAGCGGCTCGGGTGATCGGGCGCGACTGCGGTGCGCGAGCGGAAGAAGGTCAGCTGGAAACCGTAGGGCGGACCGCCATCGGGCGCCTCGAGCCAGCCGGTCGCGTACCACCATTCGGTGCGCGTGTCCGGGTGGGCGCCGAAGTCGCGGGGCAGCGCGATCGCCGCGCGTGCGTCGGCCCGCGCCCAGGCCGCCAGGCCCGCCAGCAGCCAGGCACGCCGCGCCGGGTTCACCAGTCCTCCCGGACCGCGAGCACCGCGTTGCGCGCGACCGCGTGCCGCGCCGCCAGCGCCGCCGTCAGCGTGCCGGCGACGAGCACCGCGCCGGCCAGCGCCGCGAGCCGTCCCCAGGGCAGCAGCAGCTCCATGCTCCAGTGGAAGCTCTGCGGGTTGACCACGTGGACCAGCACCACGCTGACCGCGACACCGAGCGCGAGCCCGAGCAGCGCGCCGGCGCCGGTCCAGGCCAGCCCCTCGCCGGCGACCACCGCGAGCACCTGATGGCGCGTGAAGCCGAGGTGCGCGAGCAGGCCGAACTCCTTGCGTCTTGCCAGCACCTGCGCGGAGAAGCTGGCGGCAATGCCGACCAGGCCGATCGCGATCGCGACCGCCTGCAGCCACCAGGTGACCGCGAAGCTGCGGTCGAAGATGCGCAGCGACTGCGCGCGGATCTCGCCGGCGCTCGCGAACTCCAGCAGGCCGGGCTCGGGCGCGAGCGCGCGCAGCTGCCGTTGCAGCGCGGCCAGGTCGGCGCCGGGCGCCAGCGTCAGCGCGAGGTCGTTGACGCGCGTATCGCCGGTGAGCGCGCGGTAGTCGGCCTCGGCCATGACGAGGGCCCCCTGTTGGCGGGCGTAGTCACGCCAGATGCCGCGCACGAAGGCCGTGATCGCTACGCGCTGGCCGTCGGTGCGGGCCAGCACGAGGTCGAGCCGCTGCCCGGTGTCGACGCGATGCAGCTGCGCGAGCGCCTCGCTGGCGTAGACCGAGACCGTGCCGGGCGCGGGCGCGACGGGTTCGCCAAGCAGTGGCAGGCTGCGTGCCGGATCGGCGAGTGGACGGGCGATCAGCGTTGGCCCCGGCTGGCCGGGCCGGGGATCGCCGAGCGCGACCGGTAGCGCACGGATCGGCTCGGCGCGCGCGACGCCGGGCAGCGCCGCGGCGGCCGCGACGAGTTCGGGTGGCAGCCAGGCCGATTCGGCCGCGGCGCCGCCGGCGGTGCGCACATAGAGGTCGGCCGGCAGCACGGTGGTGAGCCAGTCCTGCAGCGCGGCACGAAAGCTCGTCACCATCACCGTCAGCGCGACCGCGAGGCTCAGGCTCGCGACCACACCGGCCACGGCCACCGTGGCGCTGGCGCGCAGCCGGCGCGCCCGCTCGCTGGCCAGCAGCCACAGCACGTTGGTCCTGCGAGGCGCGCGTTCGAGCAGCAGGCCGACGGCGGCCGGTACGCAGACGATGCCGCCGGTCAGCAGCAAGGCCACCGCGGCATAGGCCGCGAGCGGCAGCCCGTCGATCGGTGGCAGCAGCGCGAGCAGCGCGCCGGCAACCATCAGCGCCAGCCCGGGCACGGCGCTCGTGACCCGCATCGTGGCGCCTCCCAGCCCCTTGAGGGCCTGGGCCGGCGCAAGCCGGGCGGCCGCGCGCGCCGGCAGCCAGCCGCCGGTCACCGCAGCGGCGACGCCGAGCGCGGCATGCAGCGCCGCGGCCGTCGGGCTGAGCTGCAGGGAGGGCGCGATCGCGCCGAAATAGCCGCCGCCCAGGTCGCCGCCGAGCAGGCGCAGTGCCGCCCAGGCCAGCGCAGCGCCGAGCGCGAGACCGAGCACGCTGCCGGCGCCGCCGATCAGCAGCGCCTCGGCGCGCAGCAGCGCGGCGCGCTCGCGGGCACCGAGCCCGAGCACGCCCAGCAGCGCGAACTGTGGCTGGCGCTGCGCGACCGACAGCGACTGCATCGAGAACACCAGGAAGCTGCCGGTGAACAGGGCGACCAGCGCGAGCGCCGTGAGGTTGACGCGGTAGGCGCGCGATACCTGCGACAGACGCCGGGTCGCCTCGCCGGGAGGTGTCAGCCGCAGACCGGCCGGCAGCGCGATGTCGCGGCGCAGCGTGTCGGCATCGGCCCCCGCCACGAGCCGCAGGTCAATGCGGTCGAGCCGGCCGAGGCGGTCGAAGTGCTGCTGCGCGCCGGCCAGATCGATCACCGCCAGCGCCGCCCCGGGGGCCACGACGGCGCCGGCGACGCGCAGCGGCCGCAGCGCCAGGGCGCTCTGCAGCGGCACGCGATCGCCGGCGGCGACGCCGAGCGCACGCTGCGCGGCGGCGTTCAGGAACAGCGCGTCGGGGTCGAACAGGGCCTCGCGCTCGGCGGGATCGGCGGGCTGCGGCCGCAGCGCCGGCGACAGCGCCGCGACCGTCAGCGCGTCGACGCCGAGCAGTGTCAGCCGCTGGGGCCGCCCCTGGCGGTCGAGCGCCCGGACGTCGAGTTCGAGCAGCGGCGAGGCCAGCGCGACCCGCGGGTCGGCCGCGATGCGGGCGTACCAGGCTTCATCGAAGCCACCGGCACCGTCGGCGCGCAGCACCAGGTCGGGCTCGCCGTGCACCTGCCGCAGCGCGCCGGCGAACTCGGCGAGGGCCGAGGCATTGATGAGCTGGACCGCGTAGGCCAGCGCGACGCCGAGCGCCACCGCCAGCACCGCCAGTGCATGGCGCAGCGGTTGGTGGCGCAGCTCACGCCAGGACAGCGTCGTGAGCAGGCGCAGCAGCAGTGTCGGTCGGGCCACGGCCCGATTCTCGGCGCCGGGGACGCGTGCGTGCGAGCCTCAAAACGGCACCGGGCCGCGTGCAGCGGCCCGGTGCGGGGAAGGGGGACGGCCGGGCCGGCGTCAGTCCTCGCGGCGGCGGCGCGCCATGAACAGGATGGCGAGCAGGCCAGCGCCCATCAGCGCGTAGGTCGAGGGCTCGGGGATTGGCGCGACGGGTGCAGGTGGCGTCTCGATCGCCGGCGGCGAGGGCGGCACTGCGACGCTGTTGCTGCGCGTCAGCACGCGGACGTGGTCGCCCAGGAGGCCGCCGGTCCAGTCGATGCGCAGCTCCTGACCCCGGACCTGCAGGCGATCCTTGCCCTCGAGGCCAACCGAGCGGTGGTAGCGGTAGTCGTGCGCATCGCTCTCGAAGCTGCTGCTGGCCTGCAGCTCGGCTCGGCTGTCGAACACCGCTTCGATGCGGCCGTCGAAACGCAGCGAGCCCTTGACGCGATCCGCCTTCGGCTCGAAGACCAGAAACCAGGAGTCGACCAGCTGCCCTTTGTACTCGCCCGTGCCCTCGTGAACCCAGAGCACCTGGTTGTTGAGGCCGAGCTGGCCGCCGCCGAGCGCCGCATCGCCGAGGTACTCGGAGAAGCTGAAGCCGAACTTGGGCGACACGTCGATGGCCGTCGGGACGGCATGTGCCGCGGTCGCCCCGGCGGCGATCGCGATGTGGCAGAGCAGGCGGGGCAGCAGGCGGGACATCGAGGACTCCTTTGAGGACGGCGGCAAGGGCCGCCTCTTGATCTGTAACGAAGTGTCCTACGAGCTTGAATTTTGTCGTCCCCGCGCCTAGGGGGGCAGCCCTGCCGGGCGCAGGCCGGTGGCCGTGAGATGCATCACGCGATCGGCACGCTGGGCCGCAAGGGCCGAATGCGTGGCCAGCA
>DATMJX010000303.1:0-7204 GCA_035553715.1 Methylibium sp. | reverse complement strand
CCGCATGACGCCGGACCTGATGGAGGAGGGGGCGCGTCGCGCCCCCTCCTCCATCAGGTCCGGCGTCATGCGGACCTCCTCTTGAACACCCGGCGCGCCAGCCCCGCCAGCCCGTCGGGCAGGAACAGCGTGACCACGATGAACAGCCCGCCGAGGAAGTACAGCCAGAACTCGGGCGCGCTCACCGTCAGCCAGCTCTTGGCGCCGTTGACGAGGAAGGCGCCCGCGATCGGGCCCACGAGGGTGCCGCGGCCGCCCACCGCGGTCCACACCGCGATCTCGATCGAGTTGGCCGGGCTCATCTCGCCCGGGTTGATGATGCCCACCTGCGGCACGTAGAGCGCGCCGGCGATGCCGCACATCACGGCCGACAGCGTCCAGATCGACAGCTTGTACCAGAGCGGGTCGTAGCCGGTGAACATCACGCGGCTCTCCGCATCGCGGATCGCCTGCAGCACGCGGCCGAACTTCGTGCCCATCAGCCAGCGCGCACCGACGAAGGCGCCGATCAGCGTCAGGCCGGTGATGACGAAGAGCGTCATCCGCATCGACGGCGTCGCGATCGGATGCCCCAGGATGCGCTTGAAGTCGGTGAAGCCGTTGTTGCCACCGAAGCCGGTCTCGTTGCGGAAGAACAGCAGCATCGCCGCGAAGGTCAGCGCCTGCGTGATGATCGAAAAATACACGCCCTTGATGCGCGAGCGGAACGCGAACCAGCCGAACACGAAGGCGATCAGGCCCGGCGCCAGCACGACCAGTGCCATCTGCGCGACGAAGGAGTCGCTCAGCGCCCAGTGCCAGGGGAACTCCTGCCAGTTCAGGAACACCATGAAGTCCGGCATGTCGCTGCGGTATTGGCCGTCGCGGCCGATCTGGCGCATCAGGTACATGCCCATCGCGTAGCCGCCGAGCGCGAAGAACAGGCCGTGGCCCAGCGACAGGATGCCGGCGTAGCCCCAGATCAGATCCATCGCCAGCGCGCAGAGCGCGTAGCACATGATCTTGGCGATCAGCGCGACGGCGTAGTCGCTGAGGTGGAAGACGCTGCTCTCGGGGATCGCCAGGTTGGCCAGCGGCGCGAGCACGCAGACCACGATCACCGCGACGAGCACGCCGGTCCAGGCGCCGAGCTTCATTGCCGGGCGGGGCGCCACGGCAGCGGGCAGCACGGCGCTCATGCCTCGGCGCTCCGGCCCTTCAGGGCGAACAGCCCCGACGGCCGCTTCTGGATGAACACGACGATAAAGACGAGCACCATGATCTTCGCCAGCACCGCGCCGGCCCAGCCTTCGAGCAGCTTGTTGACGACGCCCAGGCCGAGCGCCGCGTACACCGTGCCGGCGAGCTGGCCCACGCCGCCGAGCACGACGACCATGAAGGAGTCGACGATGTAGCCCTGCCCGAGGTCGGGCCCGACGTTGCCGACCTGGCTCAGCGCGCAGCCGGCCAGGCCGGCGACGCCGGCGCCGAGCGCAAAGGCCATCGTGTCGGTGCGCGCCGTGTGCACGCCCAGGCAGGCGGCCATCGGCCGGTTCTGCGTGACGCCGCGCACGAACAGGCCGAGCCGCGTCTTGGCGATCAAGAGCGCCATGCCGCCCAGCACCAGCGCGGCGAAGACGAGGATCGCGATGCGGTTGTAGGGCAGCGTCAGGTTGCTCGCGACCGCGACGCCGCCCGACAGCCAGGCCGGGTTCTCGACCGGCACGTTCTGCGCGCCGAACAGCGAGCGCACGAGCTGGATCAGGATCAGGCTGATGCCCCAGGTGGCCAGCAGCGTCTCGAGCGGACGGCCGTAGAGGAAGCGGATCACGCCGCGCTCGAGCACCGCGCCGACCGCGGCGGCGACCGCGAAGGACACCGGCACCGCGGCGACGAGGTACCAGTCGAAGGCGCCCGGCAGCCAGGCGCGGAACAGGTTTTGCACGAGGTAGGTCGCGTAGGCGCCGATCATGATCAGCTCGCCGTGGGCCATGTTGATCACGCCCATCAGGCCGTAGGTGATCGCGAGGCCGAGCGCGGCCAGCATCAGGATCGAGCCCAGGCTCAGGCCCGAGAACAGCACGCCGGCACGCTCGCCCCAGGCCAGCCGCTCGTTCATGCCGTCGAGCGCGCGCTGCGTGGCCGAGCGCACCGCGGCATCGGCCTCGCCGCCCTCGGCCGCCGGGCGCAGCCGCTCGGTCAGCAGGCCGCGGATGGCGGGATCGGTCGTCTCGCCGAGTGCCTTCGCGGCGGCCAGCCGCTTGGCGGTGTCGCTGGAGGCGATCAGCACGCGGGCCCGCAGCACCGTCAGCTCGGCCTTCAGCGACGCCTCGGTCTCGGCGGCCAGCGCCTGCTCGATCAGCGGCAGCATCGCCTCGTCGGCGCCATCGCGCAGCTGCTTCACGGCGGCGCGGCGCTCGCCGGCATCGGCGCTGCGCAGCCGCAGCGCGGCCAGCACCGCGTCGAGTTCACCGCGCAGGCGGTTGTTGACGATCGCGTCCTCGGCCTCCTCCGGCGGCGTGGCCGGCTGGCCGCTGGCCGCCTCGACGGCGGCGCCGTCGGGCAGCAGCAGGTAGGCACGCGTCGCATCGGTCTTCACCGTGCCGTCGAGCAGCGCCTGCGCGAGCACCGGCACGCGGGCGTCGCCGGCCGCCGCCGCCTGCTTCAGCGCGGCGATGCGCGCGTCGCTGTCGCCGACGGCGATGGCATGAGCCTGCCCGGGCGTCATCGCCCGCACTGCCAGGGGCGCTGCCAGCAACAGCAGCGCCCCCAGCAGGACCCGCCGCATCGCTGCGGCGGCCGAGCCCCCTGCTTCCCCGCTCAACGCACGACCCGTGCGGATCACTTCTTCTCCGGCACGTTCTTCTTGCCCTTGTTCTCGGCGATGTAGTCGCTCCAGGGGTCGGCGACGACCGGGCCCTTGGTCTTCCACACCACGTTGAACTGGCCGTCGGCCTTGACCTCGCCGATGAACACCGGCTTGTGCAGGTGGTGGTTCTCCGGGTCCATGGTCGAGACGAAGCCGCCCGGCGCCTTGAAGGTCTGGCCGGCCATCGCCGCGATGACCTTGTCGGTGTCGGTGGACTTGGCCTTCTCGACCGCCTGCGCCCACATGTGGATGCCGATGTAGGTGGCCTCCATCGGGTCGTTGGTCAGCGGCTTGTCCTTGTGGCCGGGGATGTTCTTGGCCTTGGCGTAGGCGCTCCACTTGGCGACGAAGTCCTTGTTGGCCGGGCCGGGCACGCTCATGAAGTAGTTCCAGGCCGCCAGGTGGCCGACCAGCGGCTTGGTGTCGACGCCGCGCAGCTCCTCCTCGCCGACCGAGAAGGCGACGACCGGCACGTCGGTCGCCTTCAGGCCCTGGTTGCCCAGCTCCTTGTAGAAGGGCACGTTGGAATCGCCGTTGATCGTCGACACCACCGCGGTCTTCTTGCCCTCGGAGGCGAACTTCTTGATCTTCGCGATGATGGTCTGGTAGTCGCTGTGGCCGAAGGGGGTGTACTCCTCCATGATGTCGGCCTCGGCGACGCCCTTGCTCTTCAGGAAGGCGCGCAGGATCTTGTTGGTGGTGCGCGGGTAGACGTAGTCGGTGCCCAGCAGCACCCAGCGCTTGGCCGAGCCGCCGTCCTTGCTCATCAGGTACTCGACCGCGGGAATGGCCTGCTGGTTGGGCGCCGCGCCGGTGTAGAAGACGTTCTTGCTGAGCTCCTCGCCCTCGTACTGCACCGGGTAGAACAGCAGCGAGTTCTTCTCTTCGAACACCGGCAGCACCGACTTGCGGCTCACGCTGGTCCAGCAGCCGAAGACGACGGCGACCTTGTCCTGGTCGATCAGCTGCTTGGCCTTCTCGGCGAACAGCGGCCAGTTCGACGCCGGGTCCACCACCACCGGCTGGAGCTTCTTGCCCAGCACGCCGCCCTTGGCGTTGATCTCGTCGATGGTCATCAGCACCGTGTCCTTGAGCACGGTCTCGGAGATCGCCATCGTGCCGGACAGCGAGTGCAGCACCCCGACCTTGATGGTGTCGGCCGCGTGGGCGGCCAGGGGCAGGGCCAGCGCGAAGGTCGCGGCGGCGACGGCTTGCAGCGCGAAGCGGCGGGGAGCGAAGCGGGCGTGGGACATCGGTGTTCTCCTCCTGGGAAGCGTCGGTGATGGGACGTGCCGCAGTGTCCGGAGCCCCCCGCGCACGGCCAATACGACAGATGGCGTACGGCCCCCGCGCTGTCGCTGCGGCGCAGCAACTACGTCGATCGACGTATTGGGCCGCCGTGCCGCAGCGTCGACAGTCGCCCCCGGTCATCCCGACCCATCACCAGGAGGACATCCATGCAAGAAGCGAAGACGATGCGCCGGGGCCGCCCGGCCCGGGCCCTGCTCGCGACGGCCGCGACGCTGCTCGCCCCCGCGCTCGCACAGGCCGGCGCGACGATCAAGATCGACGACGAAGCCTCCGTGAGCATCGGCGGCGGCATCCGCGTGAGCTTCAGCTCGACCGAGGACGGCGCGCCCAGCGGCAGCGACCGCGGCAACGACTTCGAGGTGGAGAACGCGCGGCTGTACATCAGCGGCCGCATCAACAAGGTCTTCGGCGCGACCTTCAACACCGAGATCCGCCGCGATGCCAGCGGCAACGAGGACGGCATCCGCGTGCTCGACGCCTACCTGCAGTACGAGCCCTCGCCGCTGTTCAACGTCTGGGCCGGCCGCATGCTGCCGCCCTCGGACCGCGCCAACCTCGACGGGCCCTTCTACCTGTCGGCCTGGGACTACCCGCTGGTGTCGCAGTACCCCAACTTCGCGATCGGCCGCGACAACGGCGTCACCGTCTGGGGCAAGCCGCTGGAGGGCAAGCTGACCTACGCGATCGGCGCCTTCGAGGGCCACAACCGCTGCACCGGTTGCTCGAACGACGACGCCAACCTGCTGTATGCCGCGCGCGTCGCCTACGCCTTCCTCGACGCCGAGCCCGCGCCGGCCTACTACACCGCCAGCACCTACTTCGGCGCGAAGGACATCCTCACGCTCGGCCTCGCCGCGATGTACCAGGCCGACGGCGTCGGCTCGTCCAGCACCGACAAGGACGATTACACCGGCTACAGCCTGGACCTGCTGTTCGAGAAGAACCTCGGCCCCGGCGTGCTGACGCTCGAGGGCGCGGCCTACGAGTACGACTTCGACGTCGTGGACGCCGCGCCGGCGCCCGGCAACATCGGCGGCCTGACGGCCGGCAACGGCTACCTGGCCGGTGCGGCCTGGCTGTTCCCGCAGGTGGTGGGCTATGGCAAGTTCCAGCCCTTCGTTCGCTACCAGCGCTTCGAGCCGGACGGCGGCAGCAACACGCGCAGCGTCGACGTCGGGGTCAGCTACCTGATCTCGGGCTACAACGCCAAGCTGGTGGCGGCCTACACCAGCACCAAGTCCGGCGGCACCGACCGCGACAAGTTCCTGCTCGGCGCGCAGTTCCAGTACTGAGGTGACCCACCCTCGTGGCGGCTTCGCCGCGCCCCCTCAAGGGGGCGCCGCTGGCGTCCCGGCAAAGCCGGGACGCCAGCGGCTGCTTGGCAGGTCGGTTCATGCGTCGCGGGTCGCCCGCCGCGCCGTGGAGCAACTGATACCAACCCACCGTTCGGGCTGAGCTTGTCGAACCGCCGGCGCGGGGCTTCGACAAGCTCAGCCCGAACGGCTGCCTGAGCGAAGCGGCTCGCGCTGCCGCGCCAGCACCATGTTGGCCGCGGCGGTGCGCGTCTCGACGCCGAGCTTCTCGAACACGTGCTCGAGGTGCTTGGTCACGGTGCGCGGGCTGGTGCCGAGGATCTCGCCGATGTCGCGGTTGGTCTTGCCCTGGGTGACCCAGTGCAGCACCTCGGCCTCGCGCGCGGTCAGCCGGAAGCCCAGCGCGAGCGACTCGATCGCGCCGCGCTCGTCGCTCTCGGTCAGCACGACCAGCCATTCGTCGTCGCCGGTCGACTCGTGCAGCGAGAAGCTGACGCGGCGGCCCTCGCGCGCCAGCAGCAGCGGCGCGCTGCCGGCCGCCGGCAGGCGCCCGGTCGCGCCGAGCACGGCCTGCGCCTGCAGCCAGTCGGCCAGCGGCGCGGCCAGGCGGCCGTCGTCGGCGCTCACGCGCAGCGCCTGCAGCAGCTCGCGCGCCAGCGGCGTCTGCCACACGACGCGCCCGTCGGCGGCGCGCACCGTCATCACCGCATGGCCGAAGGCGTCGAGCGCGTTGCGCGCCTGGCGTGCCTGGCGCGCGCCGCGCACGTGGGTGGCGATGCGCGCGATCACCTCGCGCGGGCGGATCGGCTTGGTCACGTAGTCGACGCCGCCGGCCTCGAAGGCCGCGACGACATGCTCGGTCGACGCCAGCCCGGTCATGAAGACGATCGGGATGTGCGCGGTGCCCGCGCCGGCCTTCAGGCGGCGCGCGACCTCGAAGCCGTCGAGCCCCGGCATCACCGCGTCGAGCAGCACCACGTCGGGCTGGGCCAGCGCGCAGCGCTCGAGCGCGCTCGCGCCGCCGGTGGCGACGAGCACGGTGTAGCCCGACTCGTCGAGCGCGTCGTGCAGCAGCGCGAGGTTGTCCGGCTGGTCGTCGACGATCAGCACGACGCCGGGCGAGGCGCGCTCAGGCAGGGTGGGCGTGGCCGTCATGGTCGGGGGTCGGGGCCTGCAGGGCCTCCTCGAGTTGCGCCGCCAGCGCGTCGAGGCGGAAGTCGCGCGCCAGCGCACGGGCGCGCGCGATGAAGACGGCACAGTGCGGCTCGGCCGCCTCGAGGCGCTCGAGCTCGGTGACGATGCCGCGCACATGGCCGAGCCGCACCAGGCCGGCGAGCGCGCGCAGCGCCGCGGCCTCGGGCCGCCGCTCGGACCCGGCAGGCGCGCCGGTCGGGGCGGGCTCGGCCTCGATCCACGCCAGCCGCAGTCGCGCGCCCAGCCAGTCGAGCAGCTCGGGCAGGCGCACCGGCTTGACGATGAAGTCCGCGGCGGTGATGCCGAGGTCGTTGTCCAGCGCCTTGTCGAAGGCGTTGGCCGAGACGATCGCGACCGGCGCCGCCGGCGCCAGACCCTCGGCGCGCAGGCGGCGGATCGTCTCCCAGCCGTCGATCCCGGGCATCGCCAGGTCCATCAGGATCGCGTCGGGCGCCGCGCCCGCGCGCAGCAGCGCCAGCGCCTCCTCGCCCGACGCGGCGAGCCGCAGCTCGAAGCCCAGCGGCTGCAGCAGGTGGGC
>DATMJX010000302.1:0-9125 GCA_035553715.1 Methylibium sp. | reverse complement strand
CAGGCCTCGCGCGCCGCCGAGGCGGCGGCGGCGCGCGAGGCCGCCGAGCCCTGGTCGAACGGGTCGAACTCGCCGCTCTCGATCAGCGACTCCAGCGCGAGGCGGCTGGAATAGCCGCCGATGTTGAGATCGCTCAGGTCGCTGCTCGACTTCGTGTACGAGGCCGTGTAGTCGAAGCTGCCGAATTGCGCATTGCCGCCCAGCACGTAGTGCCGTGCCTTGTTCTTGTACTCGTCGCGGCGCTGCCCGGTGTCCTCGAAGCGCGTGTAGTAGATGGCCGTGCCGACCTCGCCCGGATCGACCCCCAGCGCCGTGAGATAGGGCGCCACATAGGTGTTGTACAGCCCGCTCGCCCCGGCGCCCTCCACGATGGCATCGGCAGGCGGGGCATAGCCGGCACGCTGCGTCGACTGCGAGATCAGCGCCTCGCCGAACAGGCGGATGCGGTCGGTGAGCTTCAGCTGCCCGGAGACGAAGCCGGACTTGCGCTCCGTCTCCGGCAGCAGGTCTGCCATCGACGCATAGTCGAACGCGCAGTTCACCCCGTCCTCGGTGAACCTGCTCGCGCCGGCCGGGCAGGCCCCGTCGCGCACCACGAAGGGGTTGAAGTAGGTGATGAACTCGTCGCTGGTGTCGTAGAGCTCGACGTTCGGGGGGTTCGAGAAGAACGACAGCGACCAGAGGTAGAGATCGCGCCCGCCGCTCTTGAAGGGCCGCACGCCGCTGCGCGACCACGATCGCTGGCGGGCGAGGATGCGGGCCTCCTTGTCGTAGGCGAGGCTGCCGAAGACGTTGAAGCCATCCGCATCGATGTCGCCGATGCCCTTGCCGATGCTGAAATTGCGGGACTGCCCGCCCGCGCGCTGCGGCGCCGCGTAGCGGATGTCGATGTCCCCGGACTGGCTGTTCGACTTGGTGATGAAGTTGACCACGCCGGCCACCGCATCGGCCCCGTACAAGGCCGAGGCGCCGTCGGTCAGGATCTCGACGCGCTCGATCGCGGACAGCGGCAGCTGCTCGAGGTTGACGGTGGAGCCGTTGTCGTAAGGCGCAACGCGCCGCCCGTTCAGCAGGACCAGCGTGTATTCCGATCCCAGGTTGCGCAGCGAGGCCGTCGCGGTGCCGGCGTTGCCGCCGTTGACCGACTCGCTCGCGGTCAGGAACCCCTGCATCGCCGGCAGCAGCTGGATCAGGTCGCGCACGTTGGCCGCGCCGGTCTTCTCGATGTCCTCGCGCTTGAGGACCTGCACCGGCAGCGCGCCTTCTGCGTCGACCCGGCGGATGGACGAGCCGGTGATTTCGACACGCTCGAGCGCCTGCTGCGCGAGCACCGTGCTGCTGACGATGGCCCCTCCCAGCACGAGCCATGTCGCCGCGTGGCGGCTGGTTCTTCTGATCATTCTCGACTCCAGATCGATGGCCGGGTGACGAGGGGCCCACCGGCCGGACCGTCCACCGAGCGTCCATTCCTCAAGGCCGCGAACCGGCGGCCGCGGCGGTGAAAGCGAATTGTCAGCGCTCCGGTCGGGGCTGCCGTCCGGCCGGTCGGCGCACGGCCGGCGATGTCCTGCTCAAGCGCATCTGCAGGCAACCGTCAGCAAAAATCGCGCCATTGCGGGTTTCTGAGGACGCGCCCCCTGAGAGCGCAGCGCGGCCCCGGGGCCGGATGCGCGCCGCCAGGGCAGCGAGTGCGCCTCGCGTCGGCCGGCGGCCAGGGTCGGCAGCACGCTCAGCGATCGCCGTGCCGCAGGCGCGGCACGGCGTCCAGCAATGCGCGCGTGTAACTCGACCGCGGTGCGTCAAGCACCGAGTCGACGCGGCCCGCTTCCATGATGCGTCCGCGTGCCATCACCGCCACGTCGTCGGCGATGTACTCGACCACGCCGATGTTGTGGGTGATGAACAGGTAGGACAGCGCGAACTCGCGCTGCAGCTCGCGCAACAGGTTCAGGATCTGGGCCTGCACCGACACGTCGAGCGCCGAGGTGGGCTCGTCGCACACGATGAGCCGGGGCTCGACCGCGAGCGCCCGCGCGATCGCGATGCGCTGGCGCTGCCCGCCGGAGAACTCGTGCGGCCAGCGCTCCAGCGCGTCGCGCCGCAAGCCGACCCGCTCGACCAGCGTCTCGATGCGCGCACGCCGCGCCGCGGCGTCGAGCTCGGGACGCAGCGTGATGAGTCCCTCCTCCAGGGTCTGGTAGATGCGCAGCCGCGGGTTCAGCGAGGCGAACGGGTCCTGGAAGACGATCTGCAGATCGCGCCGCACCGCCTGCAGTGCCGCGCCGTCCATCGCCAGCAGCTCCCGATCATGCAGCCGGGCCTGGCCCTCGACCGTCGCGACGCCGCGCAGCAGTTGCACCAGCGCCTTGCCGATGGTGGTCTTGCCGCAGCCGGACTCGCCGACCAGCGCCAGCGTGCGCCCGGCCGCCAGCGTGAAGGACACGTCGTCGACCGCGGTGAAGCGCGCGCCGGCGCGCTGCAGCAGGCCCTGCCGCACCGGGAAGTGCACGCTCAGGTGCCGCACGTCCAGCAGCGGCGCCTGCTCGGCCGCGGCAAGCTCGGCGGGCCTCGTGGCCGCGACGCCCGGTGCCGCGCGCGCCGGCGCCGCACCGGCGGCCGGCGCGTCCGGCCCGTACAGCACGCAGCGCACCAGCCGGTGTTCACCGCTGGGCTGCAATGCCGGGCGGGTATGGTGGCAGCTCGCGAGCGCGCGGTCGCAGCGCTCGACGAAGCGGCAGCCTGCGAAGCTGGCCGACAGCGGCGGCACCGTGCCGGGGATCGCCGCCAGCCGCTCGCCCCGCTTGGCGGCATCCGGCACCGCGCGCAGCAGCAGCCGCGCGTAGGGGTGCTGAGGGCGACGGAAGAAGGCATCGGCCGTCGCGACTTCGACGATCTGCCCCGCATACATCAGCCCGACCCGCTGCGCCATGCCGGCGACGACGCCGAGGTCGTGCGTGATCAGCAGCAGCCCGAGGCCACGCTCGCGCTGCAGCTCGCGCAGCAGATCGAGGATCTGCTTCTGGATCGTGACGTCGAGCGCCGTGGTGGGCTCGTCGGCGACCAGGAAGTCCGGCTCGGCGGCCAGCGCGATCGCGATCATCACGCGCTGCTTCTGCCCGCCGGAGAGGCGAAACGGGTAGTCGTCGATGCGACGCTCGGGCTCCGGGATGCCCACGCGGTTGAGCCACTCCAGCGCCTTCGCGCGCGCGGCCGCTCCGCGCAGCGGCGTGTGCGCCTCGATCGCCTCGACGATCTGCGCCCCGACCTTCATCACCGGGTTCAGGCTGGTGGCCGCCTCCTGGAAGATCATCGCGATGCGCCCGCCGCGCACGCCGCGCATGCGCGACTCCGGCAGGTCCAGCAGCTCCTCGCCGCCCAGGCGCACCGAGCCGGCGGGGACGCGGCCGTTGTCGGGCAGCAGCCGCATCAGCGCGAACGCGCTCATGCTCTTGCCGCAGCCGGACTCGCCGACCAGCGCGAAGGTCTCGCCGCGCCGCAGCGTCAGGCTCAGGCCATCGACGGCGCGCACCACGTCGGCATCGGCATCCAGCACGACCTCGAGATCGCGCACCTCGAGCGCCGTGGTGTCGTCGCGCTCGCTCATGACGCGGCCTCCTTGCGGGCGGCCGGCGGGCGCGCACGCAGCGAGAGCGCGCGCGGGTCGAAGGCATCGCGCACGCCATCGGCGAACAGATTGGCCGCCAGCACCAGCGTCACCATGAAGCCGAAAGCCGCGGCGAAGGACCACCACACCACCGGGTCGCGGCTCATCTCCGAACGCGCCAGATTGATCATGCCGCCGAAGCTGTTCTGCGACGGATCGACGCCGACACCGACGTAGGTCAGGATCGCCTCATAGAGCACCAGGCCCGAGAACTCGAGCACCGTCGTGATCAGCACCAGGTGCACGACGTTCGGGAAGATGTGCCGCGCCATGATGCGCCAGCGGCTGACGCCGAAGGCGGTCGCGGCCTGCACGTACTCGAGTTCGCGCAGCTTCAGCGCCTCGGCGCGCAGCAGCCGGCACAGGCCCGCCCAGCCGGTGAGGCCGAGGATCGCGCACAGCAGGAAGAGCTTGAAGTCAGCCCGCTCGGCGCCGGTCTCGAACAGCTCCGGATGCTGGTCGATGAAGACCTGCGCCATCAGCACGCAGGCGGCGATCAGCAGCACGTTGGGCACCGAGGACAGCACGGTGTAGAGGTACTGGATCACTTCGTCGACCCAGCCGCGCAGCGTGCCGGCCATGATGCCCAGGCCGATCGCCAGCGGCAGCGTGGCCAGCGTCGACAGCGTGCCGATCACGAAGGCGGTGCGCAGGCTCTTGAGCGCCTGGTAGAGCAAGTCGTTGCCGGTGCGGTCGGTGCCGAGCACGTGGTAGTGGGTCATCAGCGCGAGCGTCGGCCCGATCAGCAGCGCGATCGCACCGAGCGTCGCGATCGCGACGTGCCAGGGGGTGTCGGTCTCGCGACGCCAGATGCGGCCGGCGGTGTCGCGCCAGCCGAGGCGCTGCGATCGCGCGACGGCCGCGACCAGCGCCGCGGCGAGTGCGGCCGCGACCAGCAGCCCGGCGAGCAGGCCGAGCGCCGCACGGGCGAGGACGTCGCCGAGCCAGTCGCGCGGCGGATCCTGCAGATGCGCGCCGCCGTGGGCGAGCCGCGGTGCGACGCGCTGCACGACGCCATCGACCTCGACCGACTCCTTCGTGAAGCCGACATAGGCCAGCGGGCGCGAATAGGTGGCCTCGCGCGAGGCGATCAGCGGCGCCAGCAGCGCGTCCAGCGCCGAGCGCGTGACGGGCTCGTAGGCCGGCGCCTGGCCGGGCGCGCCGGGCAGCGCACGGCGGTAGTGCAGGCTGTCGCCCAGCGTGATCAGCAGGCACAGGCCGAGCACGATCGCGGCGGCGAGCGCGGCCGGGTCGCGGAACACCCGCTTCCAGGTCGCCGCCTGCAGCGGGTTGCGCACGACCAGCACGCCGTAGCCGAGCAGCAACGCGACGAGCCCCCAGATGACCACGTCGGTCCACAGCAGCACGAACAGGGCGTTCACCGGAGGCGTCCTCGCTCAGGCCAGCCGCACGCGGGGATCGACCCAGGTGTAGGCGACATCGATCAGGATGTAGGTCGCGATGTAGAGCAGCGAGCCGACGAAGACCATCGTGCGCACGATCGCGAAGTCCTGCTTGGTGATGGCCTCGATCACGTAGGCGCCCAGCCCCGGCAGGCCGAAGAAGCTCTCGAACACCAGGCTGCCCATGAAGACATAGGGCAGGTAGGCGCCGGCGCTGGTGATGATCGGGATCAGCGCGTTGCGCAGCACGTGGCGGGACAGCACCATCGTCTCGGCCAGGCCCTTGGCGCGCGCGGTGCGCACATAGTCCTTGCCCAGCTCCTCGAGGAACATCGCGCGGTACAGCCGCGCCTCGGCGCCCAGTCGCGCCAGCAGCGACAGCCCGATCGGCAGCACCAGGAACTTGACGACATCCAGGCCCGGTGCATAGCCGGAGATCGGCGCGAGCTTCAGCACCCGCGAGAACAGGAACTGGCCGACGATGATGTAGAAGAGGCTGGAGATCGACAGCATCAGCACGCACAGCACCACGCCCCAGAAGTCCCAGCGCGTGTGGCGCAGCATCACCAGCAGCAAGGCGAAGGCGGTGCTGGCGATCACCTGCAGCACGAACAGCGGCAGCGCCAGCTGCAGGCTCACCCCCATGCGGGTGGCGACCTCGTGGCCGATGTCGCCGGCGCTCTCGCCGTCGGCGCGGCCGAAATGGAAGGTGAACAGCGAGACCGAGCGCTCGTAGAAGATCGTCTCGGTGAGCTGCTCGGCGCCCTGCTTCGTGGCGTTGAAGTACAGCGGCTTGTCGTAGCCGCGCTCGACCTTCCACTTGTCGATCAGCTCCTGCGTGACACGCTTGCCGCCGATGTTCAACCGCGCCATGTCGTCGGGCGTGTTGACGGTGAAGAACAGGAAGAAGGTCGCCAGGTTCACGCCCAGCAGCACCAGCGCCCCGTAGGCGAGCCGACGCAGAAGGAAGGAGATCATCGGCGGCCGTCCTCAGGCGAGCGCAGCGCCGCCGCGGGCGGTGCTGCGCTCGCGGCGCCGGAAGCTGCGCAGCGCAAAGCCCACGAGCGCCGCCAGCGCGGCGAGCCCCAGCAGCAGCGGCCACCACACCGGGCGGTTCCACGCGGCGACCCTGGCGCTGCGCGCGGCGGTGTCCAGCCGCATGTAGCGGCCGGGGTCGCGGATCAGCACCGTCGGGCGCGCGTTGTGCAGCCAGCCCTGCACCGCCGCCGCCGAATAGGGGAAGTAGCCGAAGGACCACGGCGCATCCTGCTGGACGATCTCGTTCATCCGGTCGATGACCTGCTGCTTCTCGGGCCCGTCGTCCATCAGCTTGAGCTTGGCGAACAGCGCGTCGTACTCGGCGTTCTCGTAGTTCGAGGTGTTCTCGCCGTCGCTGCGGGTCTTGCCGTTCGGCCCGTAGAGCAGGAACAGGAAGTTCTCGGCGTCCGGGTAGTCGGCCAGCCAGCCCAGCCAGTAGACCTGGTGCTTGCCCTTGCGCACCTTGTCCTGGAACTGGTTGTTGTCGGTCGCGCGCACCTCGAGCTGGATGCCTAGCTTGGCGAACTGCTTGACCACCCAGTCGATCTCGGCCTTGCGCTCGGGCGTCGGCAGCGCGTAGTAGTCGTAGTTGATCACCAGCGGCCGGCCGGTCTTCGCATCGCGGCCATCGGGGTAGCCGGCCTCGACCATCAGCTGCCGCGCGTCGGCGATCGGGCGGCGCACGATGCGAGCGCCCTCGATGCGGTGGGTCACCGGGTTCACGCCCTCGGGCGTGCCATGGCGCGATCCGAAGATGCCGCCAGGCAGCGGGCTCATTGCCGTCTCGCCGCTCTTCTTCGGGAAGATCTTGCTGAACTCCTCCCAGTCGATCGCGATCGAGATGGCCTGGCGCAGCTTGCGGTTGCGCTGCTGCTGCTCGGGCGTGTCGCCCTGCCCGATCACCGGGTCGAGCATGTTGAAGCCGATCAGCCAGCTGGTGATGTCGACGAACTTGTCGAGCCGAAAGCCCTTGGCCGCGTACTCGGCACGCACCTGCTCGGAGTCCTGCATCTCGACGATGTAGTCCATCCCGGTATCGACGCGCTCGAAGACCTCGATGTCGTAATAGCCCTGCCGGAACTTCGACTTCTGCGGCACGCCCTCCTTCTCGACCGTCGACACGATGGTGTCGATGAAGGGGGTCTTCTTGCCGCAGTCGTCGAGCAGGCCCGCCTCGCGGTCGCCCGGCATCCCCTCGCAGGGAAAGGGCTCGCCGCGGTAGTTCGGGTTGCGCTTCATCACCAGGCGGCGGTCCTGCACGAACTCGGTCAGCATGTAGGGGCCGGTGCCGACCGGCCAGCGGTCGAGCGTCAGGTTGCGCTCGGCCATGCCGGGCTGGGCATAGAAGGCGTCGGCCTCCCAGGGGATCGGCGCGACGAAGGTCATCGCCATCCAGTAGCTCCACTGCGGGTACTTGCCCTTGATGCGGATGCGCAGCAGGTGCTTCTCCGGCGCCGTCACGCCCGCCAGCGGCCATTGGCGGAAGTCGAGGAAGGGCTTGTCGAGGCTGGCCGGATCCAGGCCCTGGCGCAGTCGGGCGTCCTCGGCCTTGACCAGGGCCATGTACTCCTTCAACCCGAGCACGTACTCGGCGAAGATGCCGGCGATCGGCGTCGTGATGCGGGTGGTCGCGTGGCGCTTGAGCGCGTAGACGAAATCCTCGGCGACCAGCTCGCGGGTGCCGGTGTGCTCGAAGTCGAGCGGCGTGCGGCGCTCGCCGAGCTCGCCCGGCCTCATCGCGTGGTAGCGGTAGCGGCCCTGCCCATCCTTGGCGAAGGCCGGGTGCGGCTGGTACAGGATGCCCGGCTTGATGCGCAGCTCGTAGACGCTCTCGGCCACCTGCTCGCCAGGGGCGTCGGGCGGCAGCCGCCGGCCGTCCTGGTCCAGGTACTGCGGCTTGACGACCTCGGTCGCGGTCTTGGGCACCAGCGTGAACGGCCGCTTCAGGTAGTGGTAGCCGTACAGCGGCTCGTAGATCTGGTAGGTCGCCGGCGTGTCGTTGGACCAGTAGGAGGCGGTCGGATCGAGGTGCCGCGGGGTGTTCTCGATCATCGCCGTGTACAGCGTGTTCGACTCGGCAGCGCCGGCCGGCAAGGGGCTGTTGTTGCAGGCCGCCAGCCCGACGGCGAGCATGGCCACCAGCCCGGCACGGCCGCGGCCGGCGAGACGGCAGACGAAAGCAGCCAGTGGGTTGCGCATGGACCGGTCCTGTGGCCGCTGCGGCAACGCGACAGCGGGTCGAAGCGAGGTGCACCCCGGGAGGCGCGCGCGATCATAGCCCGGCCCCTCGGGGCCGACCGGCTCAGTGCCCCCAGGCGATCAAGGCGTCACGGCCCTGAACCCACAGCGACGCGCGCTGCCCCACGGGCAGGCAGACCTTGGTCGGCACATGACCGAAAGGCAAGCCTGTCAGCACCGGCACCGTGGTCTCGGCGCGCAGCCGCGCGATCGCTGTCTTCAGGCCATAGCCGCGGTCCAGCGGCGACTTGCGCCAGCCCCCGAAGTCGCCCAGCAGCACCGCCTTCTGCGCGCCGAGCACGCCCGCCTGATGCAGCTGCAGCAGCATGCGCTCGATGCGGTAGGGATGCTCGTTGACGTCCTCGAGGAAGAGCAGCCCGCCCTTGATCTTCGGCCAGTGCGGGGTGCCCAGCAGCGACAGCAGCACGGTCAGGTTGCCGCCCCACAGCATGCCGCGTGCCTCGAGGCCGTCGAAGCCCGCCTCGGTGCGAAAGCCCACGGCCTCGAGCTCGCCGTGCATCGCCTCGACGAAGCAGTCCTGCGTCACCTCGTCGGGGCCGCCCTGCTCCTCGCTGCGGCTGAAGTCGTCGTGCGCCAGCGGCCCCGCCCACAGGCCGCCGGCGGCACGGGCCGGCAGGGCGCGGTGCGCCAGCGCGGCCAGGTGCAGCGCGGTGACGTCACTGTGCCCGACCCAACGCGTGCCAGCTGCGAGGCTGCCGGCGATGCGCGGCCAGTCGATCCGGTCGAGCAGGCGCGTGAGCCCGTAGCCGCCGCGCAGCGCC
>DATMJX010000301.1:0-2038 GCA_035553715.1 Methylibium sp. | reverse complement strand
CGATTTGGGCGCTTCGATATGCGCAAAACGAGCAACGCCCCGGGAGCCTGCGCCCCCCGGAGCGTGGGTGACGATCGCGCGCGGGGCGCGTCAGCGCTTCGTGTAGATCTGGTCGAAGATGCCGCCGTCGCCGAAGTGGGTCTTCTGCGCCTTGGCCCAGCCGCCGAACACCTGGTCGATGGTGAACAGGGTGACCTTGGTGAAGGTCTTCTCGTACTTGGCGGCGGCCTTCGGGTCGGTCGGGCGGTAGTAGTTCTGGCCGGCCAGGTCCTGGCCCTCGGGCGAGTACAGGTACTCGAGGTAGGCCTTCGCGACCGCCGCCGTGCCCTTCTTCTCGGCGTTCTTGTCGACCACCGTGACCGGCGGCTCGGCGAGGATGCTGATCGAGGGCACGACGATGTCGAACTTGTCCGGGCCGAGCTCCTTGACCGCGAGGAAGGCCTCGTTCTCCCACGAGATGAAGACGTCGCCGATGCCGCGCTCGACGAAGGTGATGGTCGAGCCGCGCGCGCCCGAGTCGAGCACCGGCACGTTCTTGAAGAGGCTGGCGACGAAGT
The DNA here is from genome assembly GCA_035553715.1 of Methylibium sp. GTDB lineage: Bacteria > Pseudomonadota > Gammaproteobacteria > Burkholderiales > Burkholderiaceae_C > Methylibium. Next base: position 1,481 of record DATMJX010000301.1, on the reverse strand, counting down.
CCTGCGCCTTCTTCTCGTCGCCGCCGTTCTTCTTCAGCGCATAGCCCCAGGCCGCGAGGTAGTTCCAGCGCGCCCCGCCCGAGGTCTTCGGGTTCGGCGTGATCACCGCGACGCCGGGCTTGGCGAGGTCGTCCCAGTCCTTGATGCCCTTGGGGTTGCCCTTGCGCACCAGGAACACGATGGTCGAGGTGTAGGGCGCGCTGTTGTGCGGCAGGCGCTTCTGCCAGTCGGCGGGGAAGAGTTTGGCCTTCTCGGCGATCTCGTCGACGTCGTAGGCGAGCGCGAGCGTCACGACGTCGGCCTCGAGGCCGTCGATCACCGAGCGGGCCTGCTTGCCCGAGCCGCCGTGCGACTGCTTGACGGTCACGTCGTCGCCGGTCTTGGCCTTCCAGTGCTTGGCGAAGGCCTTGTTGAAGTCGACATAGAGCTCGCGCGTCGGGTCGTAGGAGACGTTGAGCAGCGTCACCTCCTTGGCGACGGCGAGGCCGGCGGCGAGCGACAGGGCGGCCGCGGCGAGTGCGGTGCGGAGCGAGACGGAACGGGTCATGGAGGGGTCCTCGGGTACAGGGATGCGGCATCGTAGGAAGCCACCTTCATTTGCAGAACGAATCAATGCGACCTTGCTTATGCGCATCGAGAGCAAGGCGCGCTCAGACCGCGAAGGACCACTCCTCGATCGCGGCGCGCTGCGGTCGCTGCGCCCGCGCGAGGCGCGCGCGCGTCGCGGTGAGCCAGCGCTTGGCGATCGGCAGGGGCCCGAAGCCGGCGTCGGCATTGATGTGGCCGGCCTCGCCGAGCGTCAGCCAGCTGCTGCCCCAGCGCTGCGCCCAGCGGCGGCTCATGGCGGCGCTCATCCACGGATCGTTGTCGCTGGCGATCACGGTGCTCGGCCGGCCGAGGCGCTGCTGCGGCAGCAGCGCGGCGATGCCGAAGCGGTCCGGGTCGGCCGGCGCGACGAACAGCGCCGCGCACACCGGCGAGTCGGGGCGCAGCGCGAGGTGGCGCGCCAGCGCGAGGCAGCCGAAGCTGTGCGCGACCGCGATCCAGGGCCCGTCGCCGGCGCGCTCGAGCACGCTGTCGATGCGCGCGCTCCAGCGCTCCAGCTCGGGCGCGTGCCAGTCGTGCTGCACGACACGCCGGGCGTCGCGCTCCTGGGCCTCGAGCCAGCTCTGCCAGTGCGCCGGGCCGCTGTCGCGCAGGCCCGGGACGATCAACAGCCGCGCGGGGCGGGAAGGGAGGCCTATCCGGGGGGCGGCCGAGCCTTCGCTGAATTCCTTGAGGCGGCCACGCAAGGGCTTGCGGGCACGGGTGGCGGCGCTGGACATCCATGCTCCTTGAGAGTCGGAACACAGACGGTAGGCCGCCGCGCCGCGCGCGCGAACGAAGACTTGCTCACAGGCACATGCAGCAGGCGCATGTGCGGGCGCCAGCCCCGGCCGGCCTCAGCCGACCGGCTGACCGATGCGGCGCACGCAGCGCAC